>JBIILW010000070.1:0-7838 GCA_044338265.1 Bacteroidia bacterium
GTAAAAACCAAAGTGCATCTCCACCCATTTTAGCAATAAATTTGTTCGGATCTTCATCATCTAAATGTTGGTTGTCTTTTGGCAACGAATCAAGAATATCTAAATATTCTTCTTCCGTTAACAAATCGTTCATTAACACACCATCATTTTGCTTCAAACCTGGCTGACAAACTACATAACGTTCGTAGTAAACCACCATGTCTAATTTTTTTGTAGGCATTCCCAATACATAACCAATTTTGTTTGGCAATGAACGGAAATACCAAATATGAGCAACAGGAACTACCAAATTGATATGTCCCATGCGTTCACGTCTTACTTTTTTCTCAGTAACTTCTACACCACAACGATCACAAACAATGCCTTTATAGCGAATACGTTTGTATTTACCACAATGACATTCATAATCTTTTATTGGCCCGAAAATTCTTTCACAAAACAATCCACCCATTTCAGGTTTGAAAGAGCGGTAGTTAATTGTTTCTGGCTTTGTTACTTCACCATGCGATCTTTGTAAAATAGATTCTGGCGACGCCAATCCTATTCTGATTTTGGTGAAATTGCTTTTTAATTTTTGATCTTTTTTGAAAGACATATATTTCGTTTGAAATTTTTAAAAATTGAAATTTGTTAGTATTATAAAATAAGTAATTGAGTCCGGAATATTTGCTGGACTCAATTACTTAAATAATTTATTCTAACGTTACATCTAAACCTAATCCTCTTAATTCATGTAATAATACATTGAATGATTCTGGAATTCCAGGTTGTGGTAAATTATCACCTTTTACAATTGCTTCATAAGCTTTTGCTCTACCAATAATATCATCAGATTTTATTGTTAAAATTTCTTGTAAAATATTTGATGCACCATATGCCTCTAAAGCCCAAACCTCCATCTCTCCAAAACGCTGACCTCCAAATTGTGCTTTACCACCTAAAGGCTGTTGAGTAATTAATGAATATGGTCCAATAGAACGAGCATGCATTTTATCATCAACCATGTGACCTAATTTAATCATATAAATTACACCTACAGTTGTTGGTTGATCAAAACGTTCTCCAGTTAAACCATCATATAGATAAGTTTTACCCCAATCAGGAATTCCCGCTTTACGTGTGAACTCTAATACATCATCATCAGAAGCACCGTCAAAAATTGGTGTTGCAAATTTTAAACCTAATTCAATACCGGCCCAACCTAATACAGTTTCGTAAATCTGTCCTAAATTCATACGAGAAGGAACACCTAAAGGATTTAAAACAATATCAACTGGCTTGCCATCTTCTTGGAAAGGTAAATCTTCATCACGTACAATACGTGCTACGATTCCTTTATTTCCATGACGACCAGCCATTTTATCACCTACTTTTAACTTACGTTTTTGAGCAATATACACTTTAGCTAATTTTAAAATACCTGTTGGTAATTCATCACCTACGCTAATTGCATATTCTTTACGTCTGAAGTCAGCTAATACTTGGTTTATTCTGTTTTTATAATTTGATAAAATTTGTTTGATTAAATCATTTTTCTCAGCGTCAGTACTCCAATTATTTGCATTTACATTAGTAAAATCAACTTCTCCTAAATTTTTCATGGTAAATTTAGTTCCTTTCGAAATTAATTCTTCACCATAAACATTCATCACACCTTGACTCGTTTTACCAGTTAATATGGCAAATAACTTTTCAACTAAAATAGATTTGATTGCTCCTCTATTTTTATCGTGTTCTTCGTTTAATTTAGCAATTTTTGTTTTATCTTCTGCTTTACCCGCTTTATCTTTTTTGATTCGAGCAAATAATTTTTTCTCAATAACAACACCTGCAGTAGATGGAGAAGCTTTTAACGAAGCATCTTTCACATCACCAGCCTTGTCACCAAAAATAGCGCGTAATAATTTTTCTTCAGGTGAAGGTTCAGTTTCTCCTTTTGGAGTAATTTTACCAATTAATATATCACCATCAAAAACTTCACATCCTACTCTAATTAAACCATTTTCGTCCAAATTACGGGTTGCATCTTCGCTAACATTTGGTATATCATTTGTTAACTCTTCTTCACCACGTTTTGTATCTCTCACTTCTAATTCATATTCAGTAATGTGAATAGAAGTAAAAATATCTTCTTTGGTAACGCGTTCGCTAATAACAATTGCATCTTCAAAGTTATTTCCTTGCCAAGGCATGAAAGCTACTTTTAAGTTTCTACCAATTGCCAATTCACCACCTTGCGTAGCATAACCTTCACACAAAACATTGCCTTTTGTAACTTTTTGACCTTTTTTTACAATTGGTCTAAGGTTAATACAAGTATTTTGGTTGGTGCGTAAGAATTTAGTTAATTTATAAGTTTTAGTATCTGTACTAAAGCTAACCAGCTTATCTGATTCTGTTTGTTCGTAACGAATTCTAATTTCGTTACCATCTACATATTCTACAGTTCCGTTACCTTCAGCTAATAATAAATTACGACTATCACGAGCAATTTTTCCTTCTAATCCTGTACCAACAACTGGCGCTTCAGGACGTAATAAAGGAACTGCTTGACGTTGCATATTTGATCCCATCAAAGCTCTATTCGCATCATTATGTTCCAAAAATGGAATCATACTTGCGGCAATAGATACAATTTGATTTGGAGCAATATCCATAAATTGTAATTTATCAGGCTCCACCATTGGAAAATCTCCTTCAAAACGAGCTTTTACTTTTAAATCAGTAAATAAACCTGTTTTGTCATCATATTTTGCATCTGATTGAGCAATAACCATTCCTTCTTCATCTTCAGCACTTAAAAAAGTGACTGGTTTTCCAACAGAAACAATTCCGTTTTCTACTTTTAAATAAGGAGTTTCAATAAAGCCCATGCTATTAATTTTTGCATGAACACATAAAGAAGAAATTAATCCAATATTTGGTCCTTCAGGAGTTTCAATAGTACACAAACGACCATAGTGGGTGTAATGTACGTCACGAACCTCAAAACCGGCTCTCTCTCTAGAAAGTCCGCCTGGCCCTAGGGCAGATAATCTTCTTTTGTGAGTAATTTCAGCCAATGGATTGGTTTGATCCATAAATTGAGACAATTGATTTGTTCCAAAAAATGAATTGATAACAGATGATAATGTTTTAGCATTTATCAAATCTTGAGGTGTAAAAACTTCGTTATCGCGAATGTTCATACGCTCACGTATTGTTCTACTCATACGAGCTAAACCAACACCAAATTGAGAATACAACTGTTCACCAACCGTTCTTACACGTCTGTTACTTAAATGGTCAATATCATCCACATCTGCACGTGAATTAGATAATTCAATTAAGTATTTTATAATAGAAACGATATCATCTTTTGATAACACACGGTTATCTAATGACTCATTTTTGTTTAATTTTCTGTTGATACGGTAACGTCCAACTTCACCTAAATCGTAACGTTTGTCAGAGAAGAATAATTTTTCAATTACACCACGAGCCGTTTCTTCATCAGGTGGATCTGCGTTACGTAATTGTCTATAAATATGTTCGTGAGCTTCTTTAGCGCTATTAGAAGTATCTTTTTGTAAAGTATTTAAAATAGTAGCAAACTCATTGTGATTGCTTTCATTTTTATGCAAGATGATGTTTTTAACATCAGCTTCTAAAATCATATCAATATGGCTGTCCTCAATTGTAGTATCGCGTTCTATAATAACTTCGTTACGTTCAATTGATACAACTTCACCGGTATCTTCATCCACAAAATCTTCTACCCAAGTTCTAAGAACACGAGCAGCCAATTTGCGGCCTAATACTTTTTTCAAACCTGCTTTACTAACTTTAATTTCTTCAGCTAAGTCAAATAAGTTTAATATATCTTTATCAGATTCGTAACCAATTGCACGTAATAAAGTGGTAACTGGAAACTTCTTTTTTCTATCAATGTAAGCATACATGACGTTATTTACGTCAGTAGCAAACTCAATCCAACTACCTTTAAAAGGAATTACTCTGGCTGAGTATAATTTTGTACCATTTGTATGGTATGATTGTCCAAAAAATACTCCTGGCGAACGATGTAATTGAGATACAATAACACGTTCAGCTCCGTTGATACAAAAAGTACCACTTGGAGTCATGTAAGGAATAGTTCCTAAATAAACATCTTGTACAATAGTTTGAAAATCTTCATGTTCAGGATCATTACAGCTTAATTTCAATTTAGCTTTTAAAGGAACATTATAAGTCAAACCTCTTTCAATACATTCTTCTATTGAATAACGTGGTGGGTCAACAAAATAATCTAGAAATTCTAAAGTAAATATGCTACGAGTATCGCTAATTGGGAAATTTTCCTGAAAAACTTTGAAAAGGCCTTCATTAGCTCTACTTTCTGAAGTAGTATCTAGCTGAAAAAATTCTCTAAAAGATTCTAGTTGAACATCCAAAAAATCTGGATAATCAATAACTGGTTTTACCTTGGCGAAGGTAATTCTACCTTCTGGTGTTATAGTTCTGTTAGTCAATGTAATATTTTTTTTAAATTGAGAACGATATCAATTATATGTAAATTCATTTTTTTAAGGTTGAATAAAACCAAAAAATACCGTTAAAAAACGATATAAAAAAAGCGAGAAATTTAGCTTTTTTTAAAAAGCAGAATTGACCCGCAGCAAATTGCTGGGGTCAAGTCTGTTATTTAGTGGTTGAAATTATTTTACTTCAACTTCAGCACCAGCTGCTTCAAGAGTAGCTTTTAAGCTTTCAGCTTCTGTTTTATCAACACCAGTTTTGATTGCTTTTGGAGCACCATCAACTAATTCTTTTGCTTCTTTCAAACCTAATCCAGTTAAGTCTTTTACCACTTTAACTACATTTAATTTAGCTTGACCAGCACTTTTCAATATTACATCGAAAGAAGATTGCTCTACTGCTTCAGCAGCAGCAGCAGCAGGTGCAGCGGCAGCAGCAGCTGCAGCAGCAGGCTCGATGCCATACTCGTCTTTTAAAATTTTTGCTAATTCATTAACATCTTTCACTGAAAGGTTAACTAATTGTTCTGCGAACGCTTTTAAATCTGCCATGATTGTATTGTTTATTTTTGTTTTTTTTGATTAATTAATTTATTTAATTCTGAATTATTCAGGACGCTCAGATAACGTTTTTACTAAGCCTGCAATTTTTCCTCCGCCTGAAGCTTGTAATGCACCAATAACATTTTTAGCTGGACTTTGTAATAAACCAATGATTTCACCAATAAGCTCATTTTTAGTTTTAAGAGCCATTAATGTATCTAATTGATTGTCGCCAATAAATATATCAACGTCAATTGCTGCACCTTTTAAATAAGGTATTGCTGTTTTTTTACGGAATGCTTTAATTGCCTTTGCAGGCTCTTTCATTTCGTGGCAAAACATAAGTGCAGTATTTCCAATTAGGGTTTCACTTAATTTACCAAAATCTCTACCACTGCGTTCCATTGCTTTTTCAATCAATGTATTTTTTGCAATTTGCATAGTAATACCTGATTTAAAAAGTTCACCGCGTAATAGGCTTGTTTGTTTAGCATTTAAACTAGCTACATTAGTTACATAAATATTCTTAAACTCGTTAAATAAACCAGCCAAGTTATCTATCACTTCATTTTTTTCGTGTTTTGTCATAACTGTTGTTTTATAAAATTAAATGCCAGGAATTGATTTAGTATCTACTGAAAGACCAGGACTCATGGTACTACTTAGGCTTACACCTTTTAAGTAAGTTCCTTTTGCCGCTGATGGTTTTAGTTTGTTAATTGCTGAAATTAACTCAACTGCATTTTCAAATAATTTTTGTGGTTCCATTGATGATTTACCAATTGATGCGTGGATTGCTCCTTCTTTATCAACTTTAAAATCAATTTTACCAGCTTTTACTTCTTTAACAGCTTTACCAATTTCCATAGTAACTGTACCTGATTTAGGATTTGGCATTAAATTACGAGGACCAAGTATTCTACCTAGTTTACCTAATTTAGCCATTACCGAAGGCATTGTTACAATAATATCAATGTCAACCCATCCTTGCTCAATCTTTTGGATGTATTCATCCAAACCTACATGGTCTGCTCCCGCTTCGCGTGCCTCAGCTTCCTTGTCAGGAGGTACTAATGCTAATACACGAACGTCTTTTCCAGTGCCATGTGGTAAACTTACCACACCGCGTACCATTTGATTGGCTTTTTTAGGGTCAACTCCCAAGCGTACATCAATATCTACAGATGAATCAAATTTAGTGTAAGAAATTTCTTTAACTAATTTTGACGCGTCAGACAAAGTGTATTTTTTGTTTATCTCAATTTTCTTGAGAACTTCTTTTCTTTTTTTGCTGATCCTTGCCATTGTTTTACTTTCTAAAAATTAATTTAAAATGGACTATCACCCGTAACGGTAATGCCCATAGAGCGAGCTGAACCTGCTACCATTTTCATGGCTGATTCTACTTTAAAGCAGTTCATATCTTGCATTTTATCTGCTGCTATATCACGTACTTGATCCCAAGTTACTGAACCAACTTTCTTACGGTTAGATTCAGCAGAACCACTTTTGATTTTTGCAGCATCCAGCAATTGAGAGGCCACTGGAGGTGTTTTAATGATAAAGTCAAAAGACTTATCACTATAAAATGAAATTACAACTGGTAATATTTTACCAGGTCTATCTTGGGTACGAGCATTAAATTGCTTGCAAAACTCCATGATATTTATACCTTTTGAACCTAATGCAGGTCCAATTGGGGGTGCAGGGTTAGCGCTTCCGCCTTTTACCTGCAATTTTACATATCCTACTAATTCTTTTGCCATTTTTGTTTATTTATAAAAATTACTTTTAGTTTAATCCATATTGTTGATCGTGGAAAGCAGCATCAATAATATTTTTTAACTTAAAGCAGTTATTTTACTTTTCTTTTTCTACTTGTACAAAATTTAACTCCAATGGAGTTCTTCTTCCAAATATTTTTACCATTACTTTTAGTTTCTTTTTCTCCTCACTTACTTCTTCAATCACACCATCAAAACCGCTAAATGGTCCATCAATTACTTTAACGGTTTCACCAACTATAAATGGTTCATCCATTACTTCTCCTTGTTCACCAATTGCATCTACATTTCCTAAAATACGAGCAACTTCTGATTGACGTAAAGGAACGGGTGTAGATTTACCGCCTAAAAAACCAACTATTCCATTAATAGATTCAATAGTGTGTCCAACTTCACCAACTAACTCAGCTTGTATTAATATATAACCTGGTAAATATGCTTTTTCCTTAGCTACTTTCTTACCATTTTTTACCGTATATACTTTTTCAGTTGGAATTAATATTTGTGGTACATGAACACTTAAACCCGCTCTTTCAAGTTCAATTTCTATTTGGGCTTTTACCTTCTTTTCTTGTCCGGTAATTGCCCTGGCTACATACCATTTATATTGTTCTTGTATCATTTTTTGATTTGTTTACTTAAATATTTGGTAAAAAAATCCTAAACCGCCATTACTAATTAAATCCATGATGAAAATTACAAATGCAATTAATAATGCAGCTATCATAACAATAATAGTACTTTCTTGTAACTCACCCCATGTAGGCCAAGTTACTTTGTTCATTAATTCATCGTATGATAATTTTACGTATTCTTTAATTTTATTCATAGTTTTTTGTGTTTACAATATTACTTGTTATCACTTTAATATTTAGCAGGAGTGGAGAGATTCGAACTCCCATCAGCGGTTTTGGAGACCGACATTCTACCCTTGAACTACACTCCTAAATTTCAAAATGTATATAGACAATAAATTTTGGGCAGAAACAAGTTC
>JBIILW010000071.1:0-7779 GCA_044338265.1 Bacteroidia bacterium
GTAGTAGTTGTGTTAGCTACTGCAGATATAGTACTAGAAGCTACTAAATTCCATCCATTTGCAGTAGTTATTGCCGCTGGGGCGCCACTTACTGGTGTTGGATTATAATATAGTGAAACTGGTGAAGTTACTGTAGCACCAATTACCCCTTTTATTTCAGAAATAATAATTGGGTAACTATTGTTATTTTGTAAGTTAAATGTTACACCACCACTACCATTATTGTTTAAAAAAGTACTTGTAGTGCTCAGCGTTTGTGCATTACTTATCAGTGATGTTACTACACCAATAAGCACAAAAGCACATGTTTTGATTTTTGTAATTGTTCTTTTCATTTTCCCGTTTTTCATTTTTGCAAATAACGGATAAAATGTATAAAGTCAAAAATTAATTTACACCAAAATTATAACTAAAACCAACCACTAAACCTCCCGGCTTTAAACCATTTAGGTCGTTTTTGCCTTTTTCAGAAAAATGAATGGTGTAATCAATATTTTCATGACTTCCGCCATCTACCAAAACTGAAAAACCTAAGTCTAACACCAACCTATTGCCACTTTTTCTTATCCATTGGCGTTGAATTCCTATATTAAATAGGGTGGCAGCAGTTAAATTCATTGTAACATCTTTTTTGCTTTTTACACCAAAAGTATCTTCTACTTCTAATTTAACATTTGCATCGTTTAATCCGCTAGCGCGTGAAATACTTAGTACAGGACACCAAGCATTTTTATCAATGGCATTAAACACTATTCCTAAAGATACTTTACTGCCCCAAGATCCAACTCCCACGCCTGCGTCCAAAATCATTTTTTCATTTAAACGAATGCCTAATTTAAATCCTGCTGCTCCGCAATTATTATTGATACCACTGCCAATACCAAGGTAAAAAGTAGCATTCTTTTTTTCCAATCCATAATCTTTGATATTTTGTGCGCTTACATTGGTTGTAAGTATTAGCAATAAAAAAGTTGGCAATAAAAATATTTTTTTCATGTTTAGAAATTTATAAATTAATTGACATAAATAGTAAGTAATATTTTATTAATTTAAGGCAAAATAATAACCAAATCCAACGGTTAATCCACCGGGTTTTAAAGTCTCAAAAACTTGTTTGCTGACATCTGTGAATTGGTAATCAGGATCAGTAAGTTTAGCCTCTCCACCACTCACCAAAACCGAATAACCTAACTCTAGTGTAATCCTATTTCCTTTTGGTCTTATCCATTGTCTTTGAACTCCTAAATTTATCATAGTAGCAGGACTCATATTAACTTCACGAATTTCATTAGTTTTAAAGCCATTATTTATTGTTTCAATTTTAAGAAGAGCATTTTCTAAGCCTGTTGCTCTTGATACACTAATAACCGGACACCAGGCTGTTTCATTTTTTGCGTTTAAAATCAAGCCCAATCCTAATTTGTTTCCCCAAGTACCGGAACCAACCGAAGCATCAATAAGTATTTTATCACTCAATCGACCAGTTAATTTTAAACCGATTAAACCACAATTGTAATTTAAACCCGTTCCAACTCCAATGTAAAAACTAGGAGCTTTTTCTAATTTTGAATAATCTTTAATATTTTGTGCACTTACCAAATAAGTAATTGAACAAAATAAAAGTGCTACTAAAATGTTTCTTTTTTTCATGATTGTATTTGTTTTAAATTAATGTCCACCTGATACTTTTTTATCAAAATCAATTCCTTGACTTTTTAAAATGCCACTAACTTTCCAAGCGTAAAATGCCAAGTAAGCAAAACATAAAGCACCAATAATATAACTATTTTGAATACCTATGTTTTCCGAAACTACACCTTGTAACCAACTCACAATTCCACCACCCATAATCATCATGATTAAAAAGCTACTACCTTGACTGGTGTTTTTTCCTAATCCACTAATGGCTAAAGTAAAAATACATGGCCATAATGTGCTACAAAATAATCCAACACTTGTAAATGCATAAACACTTGCCATGCCGCTTGTGGCCATGCCTGTTAGCAATGCTAAAATTCCTAAAACCGAAAATATTAATAACATTCTTGCTGGATTTCCTTTGCTGGCAATGTCAGCAGCAATTAATACTAAAATGATTAGTCCGTAAACATAAAAAGGAGTTAAGTCGTGCTTTGCAATAGCATTTACAAATAAGAAAACACCAAATGCCAAGTAAGGAGCTACAAAACGAAGTACTTTTTGGGTAGTCATATTTTCGGTAAATGCTTCTACTGCACCTGTCCAACGTCCAATCATTAAACTTGCCCAATACAATGAAATATAGGGTGCAATATCGCCAATGGCAAAACCTAATTTACTTTCCATATAAGCAGGTAAATTACTAGCAGTTGAAACTTCAACGCCCACGTAAAGGAATATAGCAATCATACCCAAAACCAATTGCGGGTATTTTAGTGCAGAATTTTTAGTCGATTTATTGTCAACATCAGATTCTTCAATAGCTTTTGGATGTTCTGGTAAAGAAGAAAATTTTAGTAAAACAGCTACCAATAAAAATGCAATTCCTAAAACTAAATATGGAATTTTAACACTTTCAATACTCAAATCGGTATTGCCAGAGGCAGCCGAACCAAAAATAGCAAAACTTACAATCAATGGCCCAATGGTAGTTCCCAAATTGTTAATTCCACCTGCCAAAGTTAATCGTTGAGAACCAGTAGTAATTGGTCCTAATGCAATAGCCAAAGGATTTGCAACTGTTTGTTGCAATGAAAAACCTAAACCAACGGTAAACAATCCGGCTAACATAAGTGTATATGAACCTGAGTTTGCAGCAGGATAAAACAACAAAGTTCCAAGTGCAGAAATGACCAAACCAAGCGCCAAACCATTTTTATAACCAATTTTGTTTACCAAATCTTTTCCTATTAACAATGAAATTCCCATGTAAATAAGAGAACCAACTGTGTAAGAAATATAAAAAGCAATAGACACAAACTGACTTTGACTTTGCGTTAAATCAAAGGCTTTTCTGAATACCGGTATTAAAATATCGTTGCTGGCAGCCACAAAGCCCCAAAAGAAAAATACGATGACTAAAGGGATAAATTGTGCCCAATTTGTTTTTGAATTTTGTTCCATTTTTATGATTTTATTTGTGGTCAAGAACGTAAAATATTATGAAAACAAAAAATAAAATTATAAACCCTAAATTTGTTTCCAAATAAACACACATATATGCAACTAAGTGACGCTCAAAAACAAGTAGATGAATGGATAAAAACCATTGGAGTAAGGTATTTTAATGAGCTAACAAATACCGCCATTTTAATGGAAGAAGTAGGAGAATTAGCCCGAATTATGGCGCGCAAATATGGCGAACAAAGTTTTAAGGAAAGCGATAAAAATTCAGATATGTCCGATGAAATGGCCGATGTGCTTTGGGTTTTAATATGCTTAGCCAACCAAACAGGAGTGGATTTAACAGCTGCTTTTGAAAAAAATATGGCTAAAAAAACCAACCGAGATGCTACTAGGCATTTGGAGAATGAGAAGCTGAAATAAAAAGGGCTGCTGGCAACTAGCTTCTGGCTAAAAAAAGTTTAATTTAGGAAGGCTTGCCTATTTGCATTCGTTCGCATCTTGCGAGTGTAAGTTTAATAGGCGTCCCGCCATTTTTAAAAATAGCCAGAGGCTTGTCAATACGCTCACTCGCAAGATGCGAGCGAGAGCTGAGATGCGAGTAAGTTCCAAAATCTTTTAATTTTCTAATCTTCCAATCTTTCAATTTATAATGATACTTATCTATAAAAAATGGTAAATTGAGAAAATTATATAAATTGCGATGCAAAATCAACCAATAAAGGATTAAATTTTATGTCGAAAATAACTGAATTATTAGGCGATCAAGCCGATTATTACTTGAATCACGAAAGTAAAACCATTTCAAAAAATCATATTCATTTACCAGGTGCCGACTTTATAGACCGCTCATTTGGTCCAGGAAACCGTAATCCACAAGTATTACGTAGCCTTGGTCAATTATATGGAACAGGTCGTTTGGCTAATACAGGTTACATGTCTATTCTTCCGGTAGATCAAGGAATAGAACATTCGGCAGGTGCATCTTTTGCTCCAAATCCAGCATTTTTTGATCCTGAAAATATTGTAAAATTAGCCATCGAAGGTGGTTGTAACGCTGTTGCTTCTACCTATGGTGTTTTGGCTGCTAATTCTAGAAAATATGCGCATAAAATTCCATTTATTGTAAAAATAAACCACAACGAATTTTTAAGTTACCCTAATAAATTTGACCAAATTATGTTTGGTTCGGTTGATGAAGCTTGGAACTTAGGAGCTGTAGCTGTAGGTGCAACTATTTATTTTGGTTCAGACGAATCAGGTCGTCAAATTCAAGAAGTAGCAGCTGCTTTTGAGCGTGCTCACGAATTGGGAATGGCAACTGTTTTATGGTGTTATACTCGTAACAATGGTTTTAAAGTTGATGGTGTAGATTATCATGCTTCAGCCGATTTAACAGGACAAGCAAACCATTTAGGTGTAACCATTCAAGCAGATATTATTAAGCAAAAATTACCAACTAATAATGGTGGTTACAATGCTACTAAACATGGTAAAACACATCCAAAAGTATACAGCGAATTAACTACTGATCATCCAATTGATTTAGCTCGTTACCAAGTTGCAAATTGCTACATGGGTCGTCAAGGTTTAATTAATTCAGGTGGTGAAAGCAAAGGTGCTACCGATTTAGCCGAAGCAGTTACAACAGCGGTAATTAACAAACGCGCAGGTGGACAAGGTTTAATTAGCGGACGTAAGGCATTTCAAAAACCAATGAACGAAGGAATAGCATTGTTAAATACTATTCAAGACGTTTATTTAGATAACAGTATAACTATAGCATAAAAATGCTTCTAGCCTCTAGCCACTAGCTTCTAGCACTTTGCTATTAGCCAGCAGCCAGCAGCCAGTAGCCAGCAGCAAAAAAAATGAGTTGGTTTAAACGAAAAATAGAAGGTATTACCACATCTACTTCCGATAAAAAGTCGGTACCTGATGGGTTGTGGCATAAATGTTCAAGGTGTAAAAAAGCTACATTAAGTTCTGACCATGCAGCGGGAAAATATGTTTGCATGCATTGTAATTACCACGATAAAATTGGTTCAACGGAATACTTTGAAATAATTTTTGATAACAATGATTACGAAGAATTATACAGCAATATTAAACCTACTGATCCCTTAGAGTTTAAAGACACTAAAGCGTATAAAGATCGTTTGGTTGATACCATTAAAAAAACTGGAATGGACGATGCTTTAAGAGTTGGTATTGGAAATGTAAATGGTTTGCCTTTGGTAATTGCTTGTATGGATTTTGGATTCATTGGTGGAAGTATGGGAAGTGTAGTTGGTGAAAAAATTGCAAGAGCAATTGATTACGGACGAGAAAACAAAATTCCAGTGATGATAATTTCAAAATCGGGTGGCGCACGAATGATGGAAGCAGCATTTAGCTTAATGCAAATGGCTAAAACATCTGCCAAATTAGCGTTACTAGGAAAAGCAGGTGTTCCTTATATTAGCTTAATGACAGACCCAACAACTGGTGGTGTTACCGCTTCGTTTGCTATGCTTGGCGACATTAACATAGCTGAACCAGAAGCGTTAATTGGCTTTGCTGGTCCACGTGTTATCAGAGAAACAATTGGTAAAGATTTACCAAAAGGATTCCAAAGTTCTGAATTTGTTTTAGAACATGGTTTTTTAGATATGATTGTTCCTAGAACACAATTAAAAGAAAAATTAAGTACACTTTTACATCTTTGGGCTGAAAAATCGATTGCTGTTTAAAACCGAAAACTTAAAAAACAAATATTTGAACCACATAGGTACATAGAAAACATAGTTATTGCGCTTTGTATTTTTATTTACTTATGTGGTTTTTTAAATTTATAAAAGCATATACAATTCAATCAAAATGTTTTGGTTAAAAAATAAAATACCGCTTAGATTTCAAATTATTTATTCAATATTTTTTGTATTTTATTTTGCAATTTTTGGAGGTTTTAAATGGAGTTTTGAAGTGCTTTTCTTTATTGCTGTAATTGGAATCATGGCATCTAGCGTTCAATATTTATATTTGTATTTTGCTGAAATAGGTTTAATGAAAATAGGATTTTCAAACAAAAGAACCATTTACTTATTAAGTTTTCTAACATTATATATTTTAAATATTTGTTGCATGTTGTTGTTTACCCCCGTAGGCTGGAATGGCGGAAAGTCCTTTATTTATTTTTATGGTTTTTTCGGGGTTTCCTCTTTAGGTTTCCTGGTTTTATTAGTAACACCATTTTATAAATTCCTACTAAAAAAATAAAACATCAAGAATTTACATTTTAACAAAATGAAAAATTATAATTCGCTGTAATACAACGAATAAAAAAATATTTGCACCAATATGAATAAAATTATTATGTTTTATACCTAAAAGGCTGTAAAATTATCCGACATTTGCAAGTCAAAATTTCACCAACATATTAAAAGTTAAGAGGAATATATATAGTAATGAGGCAACTAAAAATAAGCAAGCAGTTTACCAATCGTGAAAGCAAGTCGTTAGATAAATATTTGAATGAAATAAGCAAAGTTTCTATGATTGATGCGCAGGAAGAAGTAGAACTTGCACGTAGAATTAGAGAGGGAGATCAAGTAGCTTTGGAACGTTTGGTAAATGCCAATTTGCGTTTTGTGGTTTCAGTTTCAAAACAATATCAAAACCAAGGATTAACGCTTGGTGATTTAATCAATGAAGGAAATTTAGGTTTAATAAAAGCGGCAAAACGTTTTGATGAAACCCGTGGTTTTAAATTCATTTCTTATGCTGTTTGGTGGATTCGTCAATCTATTTTACAAGCTTTAGCCGATCAAAGTCGTATTGTTCGATTACCGTTAAACAAAGTAGGTTCAATAGGAAGAATTGGTAATGCTGCTGCAAAATTAGAACAACAATTAGAGCGCGAACCAACGGTAGAAGAAATTGCTTTAGCCATGGATATTCCAATTTTAGAAGTGGAAAATGCATTGCGCAGCACAGGTCGTCATTTATCTATTGATGCACCTTTAACCGAAGGAGAAGACAATACTTTATTAGGAATTTTAGACAGCAACGATGAGCCTCGTCCTGATGTTCAGTTGATCAACGAGTCGTTACAAAAAGAAATTAACCGTGTTATTTCTACTTTAAGTGAAAAAGAAAAAGATGTGTTGAAATTCTATTACGGATTAGATGGCGGACCAGCACATACGCTAGAAGATATCAGCGAAAAAATTGGCTTAACCCGCGAACGTGTTCGCCAAATAAAAGAAAAAGCGCTACGCAGATTACGTAAATCATCGAAAAGCAAAATCTTAAAATCATACTTAGGATAATCATTTTTCCTCGGTTGGTGTCCTCACCAAACGAAATAAACAAATCCCAATTGTATTTATTTGCAATTGGGATTTTTTAGTTAGTTGGACTGTTGTAATTACCCGTCTGACGCCATGGCAACGCAATGGCTTTTTAAGCGTCTGACGGAAGTTGAATAAAGACCTGACAGGTTTGTTTTTTTAACCTGTCAGATCTTTAGTATCATTATTCCTTAATAAATTTACTACTCAATTTTGCATTAAACACATCAACTACTTGAATAATATAAACGCCTTCGGATAATTCGTCTATTGCTATTTCATTACTTTTAGTATTGGTGTTTTCTAAATTCACTTGTTTAACAAGTTTTCCTAGTACATCATAGAT
>JBIILW010000072.1:0-7736 GCA_044338265.1 Bacteroidia bacterium
TGTAGCAATTAATTTATACTTTCTAAAAACTTAGTACTAAAAACTAGGTACTAAGTAATAAAAAAAACTACCCAGGAACGCGAGCCAAATTTTTATCTAAATCTTTTATTTGAGCCACTACTTGTTCGTTTTTCGATTTACAGTTCTTAGCCCTCATTAAAAAATCTTTTCCTGCTCTAATGTCTCTTTTGTTCATATAAATTTGAACCATTCCAAGTAAAGCCATTGCTTTATTATCGCTATCAAGGCTAATTTTCAATGCTTCCCTAAAATATTTTTCAGAATCTTTAAAATTACTTCTTTGCAAAGCTACCATTCCTAATTGTACTTTAGTAGAACCTTCGTTTTCGGCCATTTTACTTCCAACAGCAGCGCTCATTTTTAGGTTTTTTTCTGCAGTATCAAAATCTTTATTTGCCATGGCAATATTACCTATTAAAGTATAATACGAACTACGAATAGGTTTGAATAACAACCTTGGAAACCAAACAGATTTAATAATACGTTCTACTTTTTCTACATCACCATTTTCCATTGGCTCTTGTACCAAACGTAATGGACCAATAAAGAAATGCGTAAAAATAGCAATCACCGATAAGGTATAAAAAATAATGGCTGCCCAGATATCGCCCAAGCCGGCAAACTGTAGTAAAAGTCCAATGATCAATGAAGCTATTCCAGCCCAAAAACGGTATTTAATTAATAAGTTATAAAATTTCATATTGAGTATTTTCGAAGTGCAAATGTATTAAATAGTATCAAAGCAAAACCAAATTATTTATAAAAAACTATCAACTGACAACCAACAACTAACAATTAATCCTCAGGTTCCACTTCCACAAATGTGGTTTCAAATTCTTTCTTGTTATTGATTGATTTTTCTAATGATAGCAATAATGATGGAAGCAATAATAAATTCATTAACATTCCAAAAATGAGTGATAAAGAAGTTAAAATTCCCAATGCTTTTGTGCCCCCAAATGAACTTGCTGCAAAAATGATAAACCCACCAAAAAGAGCCACTGCAGTGTAAATAATACTTGGTCCGGCTTCATTTAAACTTTCAGGGATAGCAATGCTCATATCCCAATTATGTTTCTTTAAACTATGCCTGTATTTGGCTAAATAATGAATGGTAAAATCAACTACAATTCCATAAGCAATACTAAAAATAATGATGGTTGATGGTTTTAATCGAATATTGAAAAAACCCATTATTCCAAGTGTAACTAATAATGGAATAATGTTTGGCAGCAATGAAATAAGCATCATTCGCCAGGAAGCGAATAAAAATATCATCATGAAAGAATTAAGTAATAATGCCCAAAAAACTGAACTCAACAAGTTATTAATCAAATAATCGTTTCCTTTTAAAAATATGGCACTTGTTCCTGTTAATTTTACATCATACTTGGTTTTATCAAAAATAGAATCCACTTTTTGTTGCACCATATGATGAATCCTTTTAATATCTGTTGAACCCACATCCGCCATTTGAATACTTACCCTGGCTACCCTAAAATTACTATCAACCATTGATTTTAATAAATTGGTTTTACCTTGTTGTTTTGGTAAATAATTCACTATTTCGCTAATGGCTAACACATCTGGAAGTTGATAATACCTTGGGTCGCCATCATGCATTCCTTGATTGGCAAATTTCAAAAAATCGACAACAGAAACCGCTTTACTAAACTCTGGAACTTTGGCTAAATCTTTCTCTAATTTATTTATTTTTTGAAGCGTTTCATAATCCTTCACACCATTATCACGCTTGGTATCAATGGCAATTTCGTATGGTAATATTCCTTTTAAGTTCTTCTCAAAAAACTTCAAATCTTTATATACCTTATTTTGTTCAGGCATGTCATCTACTACATAACCAGTTCCATCCACCAAAAAAGCACCAGCAATACTTACCAAAATCAACACAATGGTAGAAAAATAAATAGTTCTGCGTTTGTGATAAATTAAATAATTACAATAGGCTAAAACTTTATTCAAACGTTTGGCTTCTAAATGTTTGGTATGTTTAATTTTTGGTGGTGGTAAATAACTATAAACAATAGGAATAAACACCAAACTAATGACGTAAATTAACATAATATTGATTCCAGAAACCACTGAAAATTGATCTAAAACTGCACTACCTGAAAAACTAAAAACACAAAATCCTATGGCAGTTGTAATATTGGTTAAAAATAACGCTAAACCATTTTTGGCTATTAATTCCTTAATGGCTTTTATTTTATCCTTATGTTTTAAAAATTCTTGGTGATATACATTGAGCAAATAAATACAGTTCTGCACCCCGACTATAACCATTAAAGGAGGAATGATTCCCGTTAATAAACTAATTTTATAACCAAATAATGCAATGGTACCAAGGGTACAAATTACACCAACTATTACTACAAAAAGCGAAAGAATAACAGCGCTTAAAAACCTAAAGAAAATGAAAATAAATAATGCTGTTACAAAAATGGATAAGTAAATAAATATTTTTATTTCATCCGCTACTTTACTACTCATGATAGTCCGCACATAAGGCAAACCTGAATAATGCATTTCGCAGCCATGCTTTTTACCAAAAATATTTGCTGCTTCTTCAATGCTGTTTACCAAAGGAATTCGCTCCTTGCTATCTAGTTTTTCCTTTTTTAAAGTAATGGCCAAAAGGGTTACATTACTTTCAGGATTGTATAAAAAACCATTATAAAACTTTAAATCAGCTACCTTGCTTTTAAAGCTATCCAATTGAATTTGGTTCAATATTTTGCTTTCCAGCAATGGTTTTAACTGAAGCGTTTGGCTTGAGTCATTTCTGAAAATAGTAAACATGTTACTCAAAGAAACTACTTTTTCAATGCCATCAGTTTTTTCAATTTGATTGGTTAAATGAGCCCAATCGTTAAAAAAATCATATTCGAAAATTTTGTCCGATTGAACGCCAACTACCAATACATTTCCGTCTTCACCAAAAGTGTTTTTGAACTTGATGTATTCAATATAATCGGGATCATCGGCTGGAATAATTTTAGCAAAATCGTATGTAAGCTGAACTTTTCCAGCGTAGTAACCAAAAAAAACAGTAATAATTGCAATGGCTAAAAGACTTTGCCATCTAAATTTTAAAATAAAATCAGCTATTTTGCTCCACATAAGACGGGTGCAAAATAAACAAAATATTGAGCCTTTCCATTTGATTTCTTATTATTGTAAAATAATTATTTCTAATTTACGTTTGTAAATGAGTTTGTATTAATTGAACACATCATGATAAAAAAAATAACCACCTATCTTTTTATATTTTTTCCTTTTCTATTAACAGCTCAAACTGAAGGTGGGCCTGGTTCTTGGCGAGTTCATTTGCCCTATTGGCAAAACAAAACAATTGCAGTAATTGGCAATACTGTTTATGCTGGTTCTCCAAGTTCCATGTTTTCATATGACGAAAAAAATGGCGATTTAGAAAGAATTTCAAAAGTTACTGGTTTAAGTGATGTAGAAATTAAATTATTGCGAAGCAATCAAATTAATAAATTACTTTTTATAGTTTATGAAAATGGAAATATTGATTTATTACAAAACAATGAAATTATAAATCTACCCCAAATTTTACAACGTACAGTTATTGGAAAAAAATCAATCAATGATATTACATTTTATAATGGAAAAGCTTATTTAGCTTGTAGTTTTGGAATTGTTGTTATTGATATCAATAAAAAACAAATTGTTGATTCATACCAAAATATTGGTGTTGGTGGCAGTAATATTGAAATTTTAGACATTGCAGTTTTGAATAATATTATTTACGCAACTACAAACAATGGAATTTATAGCGCCAGTTTAAACAGTGGGAACTTAAGTGATTTTAACTTTTGGACTTTAATAAAAACATCTTCTAAAAGTAATAAAATAGAAGCGTTTAATAATTTGCTTTATGCTGAAGTGGATAGTTTTTTAAGTGTATATGACAATAATACTTGGACAAAAATAAATGATATAGATTTTCAAAATGTGTTTGATTTAATTATTTGTAACAATAAATTAGTGATTACCACCATTAAAAATGTAAGTACAATAAACACAGATAAAACTATTTTTAAATCAGGGAAACAATATAAAAATTCAGCCATTATTTTACCAAATGAAAGGTTTGCAACGGTAGATAATTTTTATGGAATTGAAGTATTTCCTGGCGGCCAGTATAATGGTTCAGATTATGTTAGTCCGAACGGTCCTTTTGATAAAGTTACAACCGATTTTAAATACATAAACAATAAACTATATGCTGCTGGTGGTTATGCGCCTTATTATAACGAGGGTTACAAGCCTAACGGCATTTATATTTATGAAAATAATTCTTGGAAAAATACCAGTAATATTGACCAAAATTCAGCGTTAACTCCAGATTCTATTCATGATATATTGACTTTAGCGTACGATCATGTGAATGAAAAATTATATGCCGCTTCCTATGGAAATGGTTTAATAAAAATGGATTTGAATGGTAAAATTGAAAACATTTACAATAAAAGTAACAGCATTTTACAAGAAGCATTTACCAATAGTTGCAGGGTAGCAGGATTGGTTTTTGATATTGATAATAATCTTTGGTTTACCAACCATTCAAGCGGACAGCCAATTTGTGTGTTAATGAACGATGGAACTATTAAATGTTTTTCTATAGGCAATGTATTTGGTGGACTTAACTATGTTGCTAATATTGCCATTGACGATGAAAATCATAAATGGGTAGCGAATGTAAGAGATGGTGGCGTTTTAGTTTATAACCATGGTTTAGATGTATCAAATTCGTCAGATGATGCTTATAAAGTTTTAACCAAAGATATTGGAAATGGTGCTTTAGCAAGCAATACTATTAACTGCTTAGTTAAGGATAAAAGAGGAGAAATGTGGGTTGGAACGAGTGCTGGTTTAAGCATTTTTAGCAGTCCGGAAAATGTATTTAACGGAACAGAAAGTGGCTCATTTGATTCACGACAAATAGTAATAAAAACAGGTTTGGTATATTCTAATTTTTTAGGTGGCGAAAACATCAATTGCATTAACATTGATGGGGCAAATAGAAAATGGATTGGAACCAATAATGGCGCGTGGTTAGTATCGAGCGATGGTTATACGGTAATACATAATTTTACATCTAAAAATAGTTCATTACTCGATAATAATGTATTAAGTATTGGTATTGATAATAACACTGGTGAAGTGTTTTTTGGTACTTTAAAAGGAATGGTAAGTTTTAAGGGAAATGCTACAGAATCAGGTATTGATTTTAACAAAATTGAAATTTATCCAAACCCAATTAAACCCAATTTTATAGGTGATATTTCAATCAAAGGACTAGCAGAAAATGTGAATGTTAAAATTACTGATATTGCTGGAAATTTAGTGGCTGAAACTACTTCAAATGGTGGATTTGCTACTTGGAACTGTAGAAATTTTAGTGGATCAAAAGTGGCAACTGGTGTGTATTTGGTTTTTGCCGCTAATAAAGATGGAAGTAAATCGATAGTTGGAAAACTACTTTTCGTAAATTAATTAACAAAAATTTCAAAAGCTTTTTCAGCTTGAATAGCTAACATTTTTAGGCCATTTGTTACTTTTGCCCCTTGTTCTTTTGCTTGTTTCATAAACTGAGTTTCATGAGGTAAATAGATCAAATCAAAACAATAATGTTTTTTTGATAAAGCAAAATAAGGTATTTCAGGAAACTCATTTGGATAGGGATGCATGCCAACTGGAGTGCAGTTTATAATTAATTTATGAGCCACTGTTACGGCATCGTTTAAATCGTAATAACGAATAGTATTAGCGTTAACTTTATTGCTTTGAGATGTTACCAAAGTATATTCAATTCCTAATTGTTTGCAAACATATTGAACTGCTTTTGAAGAACCGCCTGTTCCTAAAATTAGTGCTTTCCCAGAAAACCCCTGCGGAATAAATGCTGTTAATGACTGACTAAAACCTAATACATCGGTATTATAGCCTTTTAAAAAACACTGATTGTTTTCCCTTGTAATTTTTATGCAGTTTACAGCGCCAATTGCTGCTGCAGATATGTCTAATTCTTGAAGCAATGACATAACACTTTCTTTGAAAGGAACGGTAATATTTAAACCAGCTAATGCTTGATTCAATTCAATTAGTTGTGTGATTTCATCTACACTTTGAATCTCATAATTTTGATAAGAAAATGGTAAATTATTTTCAATGAATTTATTGGTAAAAAAATCTACTGAAAATGTGTTTTTTAAACTATTTCCAATTAACCCAAATTGCTTTACTGCTGTCAAAATTATAGTTCTTTAGGAGTATTCATTACATTATTTATAAAATCAAGAAGCTCTTTTCTTCCTATAACTTTTTCAGAAGAAGTTTCAAAACATTGGGGCAAAGCTGCCCAATCAAGCAATAAAGTTTCTTTGAATTTTTCTATGTTTTTTGCTGAGTCAATTGGTTTAAGCTTATCTAATTTAGTGAAAACTAAAATGAAAGGAACGCCCATTTCTCCTAACATATTGATAAATGAAATATCGCTGTTTTGAGGAGGAACTCTACAATCAATTAATACAAAAATACATTGTAAATTTTCTCTTTCTTTTAAATATTCAATTAAAACTGTTTCCCATTGCACACGCAAAGTTTTGCTTCTTTTTGCATATCCATAACCTGGTAAATCAACTAAATGCCATTTGGCGTTTATTAGAAAAAAATTAATACTTACGGTTTTACCTGGAGTTGATGAGGTGCGGGCTAAATCTTTTCTATCAACCAACATATTTATCAATGATGATTTACCAACATTACTTCTGCCAATAAAAGCAAATTCGGGTAAAGCGCCTTTGGGGCAGCCAGCTGCATTTGAAGCAGCAATTTTAAATTCGGCAGTTTTTATTTCCATTAGTCTGCAAAAGTGCAATTATTAATTGAGCTAAAAAATTTAAACCTGAAAGAATGCAAAAACTATTTAATATTTTTAAATTTTGGGCATAAAAAAAGCCGACTCATAATTCAGCTTTTTATATTATAAATATTTTTAGTATCTATTTGCTCCCCGTTCATTTTTTTTATTCAATTCCGCCAAGAGTTCTTCCCAAACCTTTAGCCTTTGGACGAGCTTCGGTTACATTTAAAACTTTGCCAACATGTTCCGTTTGATTAATTTTTTCAATGGCTGTATTGGCTTCCGAATCATTTGGCATTTCTACAAATCCAAAACCACGTGAGCGGCCCGAGTCCTTATCTAAAATAATTTTTGCTGAAGTTACTGCGCCAAAGCCTTCAAATAATTGATAAAGTTGTTCGCTAGAAACACTGTAATTTATATTTGAAACGTAAATATTCATTTTTTAATTTTAGTTAGTATATAATTTTAATACAATTGTACAGATTAAAAATTGAATATTAGACAAGTTTATATTTAATATTTTATTATCTGTATTAATTATTAGGGTTAAATAATTCTTTGAAAAGTATTTTCAGTGAAGGTTACTTGATTATAATATTAAAAAATTTGTTTGCAATAATAAAATACTTACTTTTGTTATTCAGATGTTATAAACATTATTTGTAATTAATTGAACTATGGCAATATTTAAAAGCAATAAAGATCAGGAATTTAACCCTCAAGAAATAAATATTATAAATGCTGGAACTAGCATTGTTGGTGATTTAAACTCAGAAGGTGATTTACGAATTGATGGAAT
>JBIILW010000144.1:0-5393 GCA_044338265.1 Bacteroidia bacterium
GAGCCAGTTTTAAATTAAATAAATTATTAAACACAGGAATTGAAGTAGTTAATATAATTTGGAATGCTGAAATCCCAAGCATTAAACTGCCTATAAACATCCAAAATTCTCGGGTATATATTTCATCATCTTTTGCCGATTTTGGAACATATTTTACAATATAATAAATATTTGAAATGATTGCCAAAGAGCCAATTACTATTAATGGCCATTTATTGATACTAAGTTTTTCGCTAAATAAAATACCAATAACCAACAAGATTAATGTACTAAAGTTTATCCAAAAAATTAATGGTTTTTTCTCTAAAATTAAAGGAACTAACCAAACAAACATCAATACAAAAAGTAATAATTGTCCGCTCATTCCTAAGTCGGTAAATGCATGAACAGATGAGTTTCCTAAAACGCCACTTCTGGTTAAAAAAGTAGCATATAAAACTAAAATAAAAGTTATGATTATAAATCCAAAAGTAGCTTGTAAAGCATTGCCAGTGGCACGATAAATAAGCATTAAGTGCATGCCTGCAATTAATGTTAACCATGGAACTAATGAAGCATTTTCAACAGGATCCCAAGCCCAATAACCGCCAAAACTTAAACTTTCATAAGCCCAAAATCCACCCATAATAATTCCAGCTCCTAAAACCATAATACTTACTAATGCCCAAGGCAAAGCTGGTTTTATCCATTCGCTAAATTGTTTGCGCATTAATGCTGCAATGGCATAAGCAAAAGGAACAACAGTGGTGGCAAAACCAAAAAATAAAGTAGGAGGATGAATCACCATCCAATAATTTTGTAACAAAGGATTCAATCCATTTCCATCTTTTACCTTGCTTAAATAGTCAGGCATTTTAAAAATTGGCGCATTTGACATTACGTTTCTTAATAATTCAAAAGGTGAACTTCCAAATTTCAAACCCCAAATTTTAACACCAAGTAACATGCTTGTTAATGCAATTTGTGAAAGCATCACCACAAACATTACTGGATTTGTCCAGTTTTTAGCGGTAGCAATAATTAACCAACCAATGACCATTTGCCAAAAAATCCAAAGTAAGAAACTACCCTCTTGACCTTCCCAAAAACATGAAATCATAAAGTGAACAGGTAAGTCGCGGCTACTATGTTGCCATGCATAATGGTACTCAAAATAGTGACTGTAAATGATATAAAATAAACTGCTAACAATAGTTAACACTGAAATTGTATGGATATAAAAACTCCATTTTGCAGTTTTTGCCCATTGTTTTTCAAGTGGATTTTTTTCTGCAAAATAAAAAGTTATTGCCGATAAAATAGAAGTAATGAAACTGAAAATAATGGCTAAACGCCCAACATTTCCAATCCATAAATGTTCGCCTTCAAAAATTATATTGCTCATGTATTTAAATTAGAACGCAAATGTAAGGAATCTTAAGCAATGAAATATTTTTTAAAAGTTGAGTGAAGTCAAAAAAAAATGTAGGTTTTGAACTTTTACAATATTTCAAAATTGATATGATAACTCTTTCATTCATAAATTTTAGCGTTCATGATTGTATTTAATTTCACAAACTATTTTTTAAAGCGCGTTTTTTTACGCTTATTGCATTAGCAAAATAGAAAAATACATGAAAAAACTTACACTTTTAATTTTCGCATTTGTATCCATCTTATTTTCTGCAAAAGCTCAAAAAAACGCAGATGACATAGTTGGAGTTTGGTTAACAGGAAGTGGCAAGGCACACGTTAAAATAGACAAAGTTGGAAACTATTATTTTGGCAGAATAGTTTGGCTAAAAGACCCTTTAAATGATTTAGGCAAACCCAAATTAGATAAGAATAATGAAGATGTTAGCAAGCGAAGCAAGTCAGTTTTGGGGATGCAATTGGTTGGTGGCTTCGAATGGAAAAATGATAATTTATGGGACAACGGTAATATTTATGACCCAGAAAACGGCAAAACGTATAAATGTAAATTAGATTTAGAAAACTTAAGCACCATGAATGTAAGAGGATTTATTGGTATTAGTTTATTTGGCAGAACAGATATTTGGAAAAAAGTTAAATAGTTTATTTCCATTTTATTATATTAAAAACAATGACAAAGCAATCTTTAACTGTAATTATTCCATGTTATAATGAAGAATTATTGATAGAAAAAACCTATCAAAGGGTTAAAGCTGTTTTTACTACTTTAATTGAAATTGATGCTTGTATAATTTTCATAAATGATGGAAGCAGCGATAAAACTGCCGATAAATTAAACATCATTGCAAGTAAAGATGCTTGCGTTAAATTAATTCATTTTTCTAGAAACTTTGGTCACCAAGCTGCGGTAACTGCGGGTATTAATAATACTGAAACCGATATTGCCATTATCATAGACGCTGACTTACAAGATCCGCCTGAGCTTTTTAATGATATGATAGCGTTATACAATGCATCAAATTGTAATGCCATTTATTGTGTAAGGAAAACCCGAAAAGGAGAGACTTTTTTTAAGAAAATTACCGCTAAATTTTTTTATAAATTAATGGACAGATTAAGCGAAGTTCCCATTCCCCTCGATACTGGAGATTTTAGGTTAATTGATCAAAAAATTATCAATGAATTTAAAAACTTAGGTGAAAAAAACAAGTTTGTACGCGGTTTAATTAGCTGGATTGGCTTTGTTCAAATTCCATTTTATTATGAAAGAAATGAAAGATTAGCAGGCGAAACAAAATATCCTTTTAAAAAAATGTTGCGTTTTGCATTGAATGGAATTCTTTATTTTTCAAAAAAACCTTTAAAATTAGCAATACAATTAGGTCTCATTAGTACATTCATAGCAATGGCATTATTAATATACATCTTATATGGTTATTTTTTTAGTGGACAAACAGTTACAGGCTGGGCGAGTACACTAACTATTGTAGTTTTTTTTGGTGGAATTCAGTTGTTAACCATTGGCTTAGTGGCACAATATATTGCCAATATTTTTGATGAAGTAAAAGGAAGACCAGATTATATTATTGCGAATAAAGTAAATTTTTAAATTGTTTTAAAATGTTATTTTCGCATGTTTTTTAAACATTATTTTTAACAAATAAATACATTAACAAATATTATGAGCGACCCACGTTTAAAACCAGTATTAGATAATTTAAAAAATTTGATGGATGCAGCAGTAGATCATGCAACCAATGAATTTACAAAAATTAGAGCAGGAAAATCTCATCCTTCAATGATAGATTCTGTAAAAGTTGATTATTACGGGCAGTTAGTGCCAGTAAGCCAAATAGCAAATATTAGCACGCCCGATGCAAAGTCAATTTCTATTCAACCTTGGGAAAAGAATATGTTACAAGCCATTGAAAAAGGAATAGTTATTTCTAACTTAGGCTTTAACCCCAGTAATGACGGAACTTTAATTCGTATCATTTTACCACCATTAACTGGTGATAGAAGAAAAGAAATTGCTAAGAAAGCTAAAGGCGAAGCGGAAAACGCAAAAATAGCCATTAGAAATATTAGAAAAGACACGAATGAAACCATAAAAAAATTACAAAAAGATGGTTTACCAGAAGATGAAGCTAAAACTACTGAAGCGGGTGTTCAAAAAACAACTGATGCTTATATCAAAAAAATAGATGAACTTTTAGCAATCAAAGAAGCAGACATTATGCAAGTTTAAAATTTTTGAACTTACCATTTTTTATAACTAGCAATGATTCGATATTTCTATCAATCATTGCTATTTTTTCATAATAAAACTTATAATTAAAAAATTGAAATTTAAGAATATTGATACTAAGCCAATTTTAAAAACAATTGCAAAAATTATTGGCATATTGCTTTTAGTTATCATATTGGGTTATTTTTCATTAAGGGCTTACTTTTTAAATAAAGCGATTGATAAAATTTCTGCAAAATTTAAAAAAGAATACAATGCCGAATTCAAAATTCAAAACGCTTCATTCAAAGGAATTAGCGGAATAGAATTAGAGAATATTACCTTGGTTCCTAATAACAATGATACATTGATTCACATTGATTATTTCACAGCAAGTGTTAGGTTTTGGTATTTGTTATTAGCCGATGTAAGGATTAAAGAAATTGGTTTAAATACTGGTTTTATTCAGTTGGTTAGACGAGGGGAACATAAAAACTTTGAAGATTTTTTAAGTAAAAAAGACAGTATTTCTCTTGATTCAATAGAGATAGAAACTATAGAAGAGCCAATTAAAAAAGTGAATTATGCTAAATTGGTTTACAAATTAATGTCAAGGTTATTTGCCCAAGTTCCTAACGAAGTATTGATTAAAAACTTTGATTTACGATTAATTGATAATGAAAAAAATGTATCATTTAATTTGGAAAAACTTTCACTTAACAAGCAAATATTTGATAGTTACATCCATGTAACAACCAACTCAACTTCACAAATTTGGAAAATAAAAGGAACTGCTAATCCACATAAACATCAAGCCGATTTAAACTTTACCAGAACAGATTCTCAAATGGTTCAAATCCCATATTTAGACGATAAATTTGGAATAAAAACAGGTTTTAATAATATACGTTTTCAGTTAGACGGTTTTACATTTGACGATGAAATGTTAAGTATTACAGGTGCTGCCGCAATTGATAGCTTAATGTTTAACCATGCTCGAGTAGCAAAATCAGATGTGATTATTAACCATGCTGATGCGAATTATAAATTCCTATTTGGTCCCGATTTTTTATCGTTGGATAGTTCAACAGTAGTAACTTTTAATCACACAAAATTCCATCCATATTTTAATTTAACTGAAAGAAAAACAGAAGAAATAACTGAAAAAAGAGTACCTAGGAACAAAGAAAATATGTTCTATAAATTTTTTAACAAATACATTGTTACCATGAGCATTCAAACTGATAAAACACCTGCGCAAGATTTTATCAATTCTTTGCCAGCTGCTTTGTTTAGTCATATTCAAGGCATGGAGGCCACTGGCAGTTTTAAATACAGATTAGATTTTAAATTGGATATTCACAAACATGATGAAATGGTTTTTGATAGCAAAATTGAAAAAGATAATTTACGAATTAGTCGTTATGGTACAGCCAATTTATCAAAACTAAATGATAGTTTTTTGCATACACCTTATGAAAAAGGAAGGGCCATGCGTTCTTTTATTGTGGGTAGTGAAAATACTAATTTCACGAGTTATGAACTGATTTCACCATTTGTAAAAAATGCAATTTTAACAACGGAGGATCCCTCGTTTATGTATCACCGAGGATTTGTAAATGAAGCATTTCGCCAATCAATAGCTAAGAATATTAGGTCAGGTAAATTTGCACGTGGAGCCAGTACCATTAGCATGCAATTGATTAAAAATGTATTTCTTACAAGAGAAAAAACAATGGCCAGAAAGTTGGAG
>JBIILW010000073.1:0-7659 GCA_044338265.1 Bacteroidia bacterium
GAGTTACACCACGGCTCATTGCCCAATTTTTCATTCCTGAAGCAACGGCATCTGCATGAACACGGTCAATTTTTTCACTCATTTTTACTGCTCTTGAAACTGCTTCGTAAGCTTCTTTGCTTAAAAAGTTTTTCATGGCATTATCGTTAAAAACATTGCTGTTGTAAAAATCAGAAACTTTATCTGAGGGGGCTTTTGTTAATACTGGAGTTCTGCTCAAGGCAGTTTTTAAAGCGTTAAAGCGTAAAGTTGACATTTAATTAGATTTATTTTGGTGTAAAAATAATAAATAACAAAAAATTAGCCCTATTTTTTTATAATTATTTTTCAAGATAATTTGTAGGGCCTTTTAAACTCAAAGACCTTGAGCAAATTATTTTTTAGGACCTTTGGGTTGTAAGGGTCTAATTTCTAAATTTACCGTGTGAAAATTATCAGGCATTTGCAAAGCAAAAATTAAATTTGCCGCCACATCCTCGGGCATTAACATATAATCGTGCGGTTTTACTCCCGGACTATTTCTAAAAAAATCAGTTTTGGTAGAACCAGGATAAATACAAGTTACTTTTATTTTAAAATCGCGCACCTCACGAAATAATGATTCTGATAAGCCTTTCACCGCCCATTTTGTTGCACAATATCCCGAAACCTGCGCCATTCCCTCTAATGCAGCTGTAGAAGCAATATTTATAATATGGCCGCTTTCCTTTTCTTTCATTTTTGGCAAAGCCATTTTACAACAATAAAAAATGCCATTTACATTGGTTTCTTGCATTTCATGAAATTGTTCAATTGGCATGTCTTCTAAAAAACCAAAATAGCCTAAACCTGCATTATTAATTAAAATATCAATGGTTTGATTGCTTGCAGCAAAAACTTGTGAAAATGCATTTTGCACCGATTCAAAACTTCGAACATCGCATGGAATAAATGTATAATTTGGATTTAAAATGTCATTGTTATTTCGGCCAAAGCCAAAAACTTGAGCACCATTTTCTAATAATTTTTGGCAAACTGCTTTGCCTATTCCTTTGCTTACGCCTGTTACTACTGCTATTTTGTTTTGTAAATTCATTTTTGAAGATTGAAAGATTGAATCCCGATTAATCGGGAGCAAGATTACAAAAATTAAAAGATTGTAACGCTAAGTTATTTTAATAAAATACATGTGACCTTACTACGCAAAAGTCATAAAGGTATTGGGTAATGTTAAACTATAATTGTGTATGAAGCTCTCAAGAATTAATTAAAAATAAAGGTTTTCATTTCAATTTCAAAATCTGAAGGTGTAAGTATTTTAGCAGTTTTGAAAGGATTTAATGCTATCAAATCTTTATCACCTGTAATTAAATAATCTGCCTTAGAAATATCAATTAAATCAAGTAGAAAATTATCTTTTGGATCTCTGTTTATAAAATGTTTTGGAATTATTTGAACTATAGAAGAAATAGTTTTAAGTAAAATTAGAAGTTCTTTTACATTATTTTCGGGAAAATATTTTTTAATTTTATCTCTGTTTGTTACTTCAATTAGTTCATCAAAAAGTTGTTGGGTTGTTATAATTGTGAATTGTGATGTTTCAAATAAATCTTTCACAAAAACCATTTTCTTACCAATAAGAAAACTTATAAAAACATTTGTGTCTATTATAACTCTAATGTTTTTTTCTTTCATACATCTGTTGTCTTACTATTTCTACTTCTTTGTCAATAGTTTCTAAACTTAAATCATTGGTTTTAAAAGCATTTAAAAGTTTAGAAAGTTTATTGGTAATTTCCTCTTTTTCTAACTCTTTACTCAGTTTAATTTTTTCTTGTTTTGGAAGTTTTCTTACTAATTCAAGAACTTGATTATATGTTATGTTTACTAATATTTCAGCTTTCATAATTTTCTTTTTTCAAATATAATCATTTTACTATTTAGTTAAATAACAAATTGAATTTATTTAATTTCTACCCTTTTTTTTGTTTATTATTGCGGGCTTAATAATTTTGTATTAAGCCTGTTGCCAGCTTATTAAACGGATATGAGTTGGTTTAAAAATATAAACAAACTACAATTTTGAAAAACATTACTTCAGGGCAATTTAAAATGATTGCCAAAACTCAACAAGGTTTAGAGCCATTATTAGAAAAAGAATTATTAGAATTAGGAGCAGTAAATACCCAACGACATAAGCGTGCCGTTAGTTTTGAAGGCAATAAAAGATTATTGTATAAAGTGAATTTACATTCACGTTTATCGTTAAAAATATTGGTTCCGTTTTTTAACTTTAAAGCCATCAACGACAAACAACTTTATGATGCCATTAGTTCTATTAATTGGGATGATTTATTAAGTGTAAACGGTACTTTGGCAGTTGATGGTTTATTGCGTTCCGATTATTTTAATCATTCGCAATACATTGCTTTAAAAACTAAAGATGCCATTGTTGATCAATTTAGAGAAAAGTATAAAAAACGTCCAGATGTGGATGTGGTAAATCCTGATTTACGTTTAAACTTACATATTTTTCAAGATACTGCTACGCTATCGCTTGATGCTAGTAACGATTCTTTGCATCGCAGAGGTTACCGCGAAGATGCAAATAAGGCGCCATTGAACGAAGTTACAGCTGCTGCTATTGTAAAAATGTGTGGCTGGAATGGTGCTGAACCTTTAATGGATGGCATGTGCGGAAGTGGAACTATTTTGATAGAAGCAGCCATGATTGCTTTAAATATTCCTGCCAATTATTTACGAAAACGCTTCGGTTTTCAATCGTGGTTAGATTATGACCATCAACTTTGGCAAGAAGTAAAACACGAAGGAAAAGCGGGAATAAAAGACATTCCTTTAAAAATAAATGGTTCTGATATTTCGTGGGATACTTTAGAAATTGCTAAAAGCAATGTAGAAAAAGCGGGATTAGCTGGTGTGATAAAATTGGATAAAATTCCTTTTGAAAACCTTACACCCAATGCGTCAAAAGGTTGTTTAATTATGAATCCTCCTTATGGCGAACGTTTGGAATTAGAAGAAGCCAATGCTTTTTACAAAATGATAGGTGATAAATTCAAAAAAGATTTTTCAGGTTGGCAAGCTTGGGTACTTTCATCTAACCAAAATGCCATGAAAAGTATTCGCTTAAAAACATCGCAACGTTTATTGGTTTTTAACGGCCCGCTTGAATGTAAATTCCACCAATACGAAATGTATCAAGGTACAAAAAGAGTTTTTGATACTGAACCTAAAACGGAAAGTGGAGAATAATATAAATTAATAAAAAAGGCCACTTCAAACTGAAATGGCCTTTTTTTATTTGAAATAATTTCAGAAAATATCGTTTAAAAATTCACCAATAATTGAACTACTACTGTTCGTGCAGGATCCATTTTTCCTGGTCTTGTAGCAAATTCTCTGTTGGTTAAATTATTTACCAAAAACCCAAATGAATAGTTTTTAGCAGGTTTAAATCCTATGCGAACATTATGAACTACATCTGCAATTCCTGCATTTTCAAAAAACTTTTTTACGCCAGGTAAAAGCAATACAAATTCATCTACACGTTCATATACACTGTAATAAAAAATAGAGTATCCAAAAGTAAGTTTATGGTAGGTTAAATCTATATCAAATTTGGCAGTTGTTCTATTCCTATTTGTCAGCAAAGCTTTGTATAAATCACTTCCTGGTTGGGCTTTATCTACGCTTAAACTTTTAAGAAATAAATTGGTATAATTTCCATAATCTTTTAGGCTATTGTCAACGCTCATATTCACTGGTAAACTATAAGTATAACCTGTTAAAATACGAATCATTACATCTTTAATTTTTCCTTCGCCTTGTACACTTAAATCAATTCCGCCAGCACGAACATGACCTAAATTAAATGCTTTAAAACCTAAATTAGGATCGGGATTATCAGGTGTTGGATGTTTGTTATATTGATCAAATTTGTAGTCAATCATGCTATCGTAATCTTGCATAAAAATAGCGCAATCAAGTGAACCTACAAACCCTGCAATTTTAAAACCTTGTTGCACGCCAATTTCTGCGGTCCAACCTTTTTCTGGAACCAATGTTGTATTTGGGATTACAGAAAGAAATGAAATTTTATCTTCTACAAATTTTTCACTGATAGAAGGCACCCTATAACCTTCAGAATAATTAGAACGGATAAATGTTTTTTTAGCTACTTGCCAATTTAAACCTATTCTTCTTAAAAGTGCTTTTTCTACTTTGCTGGTATCTTGAGCAATGGCTTCATATCGCAAACCAGCAGTAACAATTAATTTTTTATAAGTAAAATCGGCTTGGGAATAAATAGCGGCAGTTGCCCCTCCAAAAACACCTTTATATAAATTGCCATTTGCAAGTAAAGTGGTACTATAAATGCCACTATTTAAAGTAAAATATTTATTAATTTTATACTTGTTATTATAGTCAAATGCATACAAACTTGCTATCGCATCATGTTCCGATTGGTATCTTTTTACCTCCACTAATCTAGCTATTTGATAAAACCTGAATTTTACAGAATGACTCATGTTTCCACGCTTATAATCCAAATGTGGATCAACGCTTATAATTCTGTAAAAATTATCAATAATTTTTTTGCTGTCAAACTGTTTTAACGTTCCTGAATCGGCATTGGCCCATAAAAAATAATTTCCCGATTTTTCAAACATCAAATTACCATTCAAACCAAACGATAAATTTTTATTGTTTTTAGGGCGATAGCGTGTTTTAAAATAAGTTCTTGCTCTCAGTTCATCGTTATATTGCAAATGGCTACGCGTACTTGAAACATTTCCACTCAGCACCAAATCAAAATTGCCAAACATTTGCTTGTGCGAAAAAAACATTCCATTATTAAAAGGTTGGGTTGATTTTTCCCACCAATTAATGATTGATCTATCATAATTTTGCATCACCCCTTGATAGCTTTGAATTTTAGTTTGTGGCTTCATCGTTGGCCAGCCAGTTCTTACATTGATAGTTCCGTTGAGTGCCGCTGAGCCATATAAAACCGATGAAGCACCTTTAATTACTTCCACTTGTTCGGCCGCTTCTATTGGTAAAAATTTCCAACGTGCATCACCCAAATCGGCTCCTAATAAAGGCATGTCGTCTAATAAAACTGCAATTCTGTTTCCAGTTCCATAACTCCAGCCCACACCGCCTCTAATACTTGCCTGCCCATCTGCCACTTGCACACCTGGTAATCGGTTAATAACCTGCGATAAATCGGTGCTATTTGTGTTTTCTATTAAATAAGGTTTGATGATACTTACCGAAGCAATTTCTTTTGCTACTTGCTTACCTTCGCGTGAACCAGCAATTACTATTTGATTCATTTGATCAGAAAAAGCTTCCAACTCAATTTGAATTTTTTTATTGGCGCCTTCGTCTAAATCTATGGTTAAAAAAGCTGTTCTATAACCAACCCTCGAAATTTTTAAATTATGTTTTCCCGCAATGGTATTGAACGAAAAAGTACCTAAACTATCTGTAAATATTTGCTTTTTTTTATCGAGTGTTACTACGATGTATTCAACGGGTTTTTGAGTAACTAAATCTATAACAGTTCCTTTAATTTTAGCTTGCTGTGCCACAGCAATCATGCATGAAAAAAATGTAAATAAAAGCAGGTAAATATATTTCATTAATCAACTAAATGGGTTTTGGTAAAAAAAACAAATATGGAAAATTCTAGTTGAATTTCATTTAATTATTTATCAAATGTAAAATAAAAACTTTTCATGCTGTAATTGATATTGAATTTATTGCTTATTTTTTAAATAGATTTTTTAATTAACAATGATAAAATTAAGAAATTTTATTTTAATTCATCAACTTCATTATAGTTGTTAAAAATCTCATTAAACGTACTTTTATTATTAGACTAAATTCCTAATTTGCGAACATATTTTAAACCTAAAAATAAACTTGCATTATTATATAAAATGAAAATATTGGTAACAGGCGGAACCGGCTATATTGGTTCGCACACGGTAGTGGAACTTTTTAATGCAGGCCATGAAGTAGTAGTCATCGATAATTTTGATAATTCATATCCTGAAGTATTAGAAAATATTGAAAAAATTACTGGCAAAAAGGTTGACTTTACTAATGTTGACATTAGAAATAAGCAAGCTTTAACTGATTTTTTAGTGGCTCAAAAAGGCATTGATGCGGTGATTCATTTTGCAGCATTTAAAGCTGTTGGCGAAAGTGTAGAAAACCCTTTAAAATATTACGAAAACAATGTAGGTGGAACTGTAAATTTGCTTTATGCAATGGAAGCCGCGGGAATTCATCAAATTGCTTTTTCATCATCATGTACGGTTTATGGTGAAGCCAATCCTCCTGTTGATGAAAATACACCTCGACCAGCAGCGCAATCGCCATATGGTAATACCAAACAAATATGCGAAGAAGTGTTATTTGATTATACCAAAGCCAGTAATTTAAAAGTTGTTTCATTGCGTTATTTTAATCCAGTTGGCGCCCACGATTCTGCTTTAATTGGCGAATTGCCAATAGGCATTCCCAATAATTTAGTGCCGTTTATTACTCAAACTGCCATTGGAAAACGGGAAGTTTTAACCGTATTTGGTAACGATTATCCCACACCTGACGGAACTTGTATTCGCGATTATATTCACGTAGTAGACTTGGCAAAAGCGCATGTGAAAGCCATTGAGTTTTTAGAAATGAAAAAATATACAGATGCTTATAGCGTATTTAATTTAGGAACAGGACAAGGAAGCTCGGTTCTAGAAGCCATTCATTCGTTTGAAAAAGTTACGGGTGTAAAAGTAAATTATAAAATAGGAACAAGAAGAGCAGGCGATATTGCAAAAATTTATGCAAATTGCGATAAGGCAACCAATGAATTAGGATGGAAAACAGAACGCGATTTAGACAATTGTATGCTTACTTCGTGGATTTGGGAAAAACATTTAGCAGGTAAATAGCTGCTAGCTGCTGGCTCCTGGCTGCTGGCAGAAACATATATTTTAGCTAGTTGCCAGAGGCTAGCTGCTAGATGCAAAAACAATGACAAAAAGAAAAATATTAATAACAGGCGGAGCGGGTTTTATAGGCTCTCACGTGGTTCGTTTATTTGTAAATAAATATCCTGATTACGAAATTTATAACCTAGATAAATTAACTTATGCAGGTAATTTAAAAAACCTGACAGACATTGAAAATGCACCCAACTATCATTTTGTAAAAATTGATTTAGTAGATGCAATGGCTTTAACCAATTTATTTAACGAACATCAGTTTGATTCTGTGATTCATTTAGCAGCCGAAAGCCACGTGGACAGAAGCATTACCAATCCTTTGGAGTTTGTAATGACTAACGTAGTTGGTACGGTAAATTTGTTAAATGCAGCCAAAGAATGTTGGAAAGGTAACATGGAAGGAAAGTTGTTTTACCATGTTTCAACCGATGAAGTTTATGGCAGTTTACACGATGGTGGATTCTTTTTAGAAACTACACCTTATGATCCGCAAAGTCCTTATTCTGCTAGTAAAGCCAGCTCTGATCATTTTGTAAGAGCGTATCAAAATACCTATAAAATTCCGGTGGTTTTAACCAATTGTTCTAATAACTATGGACCAAATCAGTTTCCTGAAAAATTAGTTCCATTATTTATCAATAAT
>JBIILW010000074.1:0-7591 GCA_044338265.1 Bacteroidia bacterium
GATAGTTGATAGTTGATAGTTGATAGTTGTTAGGAAATAGCACATTCTTAATACTTTAAGTAAGCCACTTGTTTAGTGACCAATATTGAAATAAATAATCAATCATTGTTGCAAGGAATTTAATAATTACTGTATTTCGTAATATAACCACCTATTTTTTAATTTTCTAATCTTATCACTTAAAAATATATTACTTATTAAATGAACTATTTTCAATACTCAAAATCAAATGAATTTCATTTTGCATAATAATGACTTAAATGTTTTTTTGTTAAATAAAACTGTATTAATTATGTGGCTTAAATTTATATCATTATGATTACGATAATAAACCGAAAATTTTTACCAAATAAGTTAAAAGTTAACGCTTGGGACGTATTAGCTCCTTACTTTAATGAATTATTAGTTAGAGAAATAAATGATAAATCAGCATTAGAAAAATGGCTATCAGACAGAAGTGAATTAGAAGCTTTTGTGAGTGAGGATTTGGCTTGGCGTTACGTAAAAATGACTTGTGATAGCAATAACAAAGAATTGGAACAAGCTTATTTGTTTTTTGTAACCGAAATTGAACCACAAATTTCACCTATATCAGATCAGTTAAATAAAAAATTAGTAGCATGTAAATTCATGGAGGAATTAGATCATGATAAGTATTTTATTTACTTGAGAGGTATTAAATCAGAAATAGAAATATTCAGAGAAGAAAACGTTCCGTTAATGGCTGAAATTGCTACTGAAAGTCAGAAGTATGGTAGCATCGTTGGTGGTTTAAGTGTAACTATTAATGGCAAAGAATTAACGCTTCAGCAAGCAGCTAATTTTTTAAAAAATACTGATAGGGCAAAACGTGAAGATGCATTTTTGAAAATAAATGAAGTGCGTGCCGCTCATGTACAAGAGTTAGACGATTTGTTTGATAAGTTAATTGCGCTTAGAAACAAAGTAGCCATAAACGCAGGTTTCAATAACTTTAGGGATTATATGTTTGCTGCCCTTGGCCGCTTTGATTATCAACCAGAAGATTGTTTTGCTTTTCATGAAGCCATTCAGTTAGAAGTTTTACCTTTGGTAAAAGCATTTAACGAAGTGAGAAAAAAAGAACTTGGACATGATTTAAAACCTTGGGACATGGAAGTAGATACCAAAAATCGTGAGGCCTTAGAACCATTTACAAGTGGCAAAGATTTAATAGATAAAACCGTAAAATGTTTTAGAAAAGTAGATGATTATTTTGCATGGTGTATAGAAACCATGGACAATATGGAGCGCCTTGATTTAGAAAGTAGGAAAGGTAAAGCGCCCGGGGGTTATAATTATCCAATGGCCGAAACCAGTGTTCCTTTTATCTTTATGAATGCTGCTTCTTCAACCCGCGATGTGGAAACAATGGTGCATGAAGGCGGACATGCTGTTCATTCGTTTTTGAGTAAAGATTTAGAACTAGCAGCATTTAAAAACTGTCCGAGCGAAGTAGCTGAATTAGCCAGCATGAGCATGGAACTAATTAGTTACGATGGACAAGATGAATTTTATACCAATCAAGAAGATTTTAACCGTGCCAAAGAAGAACATTTGGAAGGAATTATTAGAATTTTACCTTGGATTGCCACCATTGATAAATTTCAACACTGGATTTATACAAACCCAACTCACACCGCGCAAGAACGTAAAACGTATTGGATTGAGTTAAGCAAAGTGTTTGGAACTGGAATGGTTGATTGGACAGGATATGAAGCTATACAAGCTTATACATGGCAAAAACAATTGCATTTATTTGAAGTGCCATTTTATTATATTGAATATGGAATGGCGCAGTTAGGTGCCTTAGCAGTTTGGAAAAATTATATTGCCGATAAACCAACTGCATTGGCTCAATACAAATCAGCCTTAAGTTTAGGTTATACCAAAACCATTGGCGATATATATAAAACTGCAGGCATTGAATTTAATTTTACCGCTCCTTATATCAAACAATTAATGGAATTTGTAAAAGTAGAATTGAATAAATGTAATTAAGAAATTCATATAATTAAATGATACAAAAAAAGCCTATTGAAATTTTCAATAGGCTTTTTTTGTGTTTTCTCTTTTATTTATTTTATAATAGTAATTTTCTTGACCATTAAATGTTGGTCGCTTGAAATTTTTAATAAATAATTTCCTGAATATAAATTTTTAGTGTCTAAAACGGCATTTGTAATACCAACTTTTAAAGGATGTTTTTGAATTAAAGTACCTATTAAATCATACAATTCAATATTGATATTTTTATCAGAATTACTTAAATTTTGAATATTGATAAAATCGCAAGCAGGATTTGGAAATATTGAAATTGAATGGAGTGTTTCTATATCAATATTGCTTGTTTTTATATTACATGAATCAGAAACCAAATTAATAGCCTCAATTGTTTTACCCGGTATAAGTGTACGACCCGTAAATCCACTATAATTATTTGGATAAAAAATACTTTTAAAAACAATGTTTTGAATTGCGCTAGCACCTTGTGCAATAATACCTGAGTTTGATATGGGACTACTATATTTCCAAACCGTTTTACCCGTTGAATCAATTTCAATAAATGTTCCAACGGGCCCATTAGTTATTAGTACATTTCCATTTGGCAATGGTTGAGCTCCAGAAATATTTCCTGCACTTAAATTTTTTGTATTCCCATCATTATATTTCCAAGAAGTTGTAACTGGTAAATAGGGAAGCGTAGCTACATAATTAAATCCAATTACAGGAGGATTAATAATTTCAACGGTTGAATAATCACCTCCAGTACGATTTAATCCATTATTGAAAATCATAATTTGATTCTCATAAGATAATCCTTTTTCAATCCACCTTGCATTGTGTTGACCAAATAATTTTTGATCAGCTGCAGTACCATTTTTATATGCTTGTGGATTTCCCCAACGATAAATTAAATCGCCACCTTTACCCGATTTTCCTCCTAAATGACTTGCAGCTTGGATTGTAGTTGTACTGTGATCTATTATCCAAACTTCATTAAAATTATGTGCACTTAATACTATTTGATCAAGTTCTGGATTGTATTCAACAGAATTTAAGTGTATCCAATCTGTTTTGGCAACTCCAGCATTGTAATTAATATTAAATAGTTGAGGATTGTTACTAACCGAACCGTAATTTGGTTTAGTACTGTCAAAATCTTGAATTAAATGATCCCATAATTTCCATTCCCAAACTATGTTTCCACCATTTAACCCAACGGGTTGAATTTCTGAAATTTTTTCGCTCCATAAAACTGATGAAATGAGTGATGGATTTCTACCCTGTTCTATTGCTTGTGTATTTGTTTTTAGCTCCCAAACTATTACTAGCACATTTCCATTTGGTAAAGGCTTTATATCATGATGCTGACAATTTATAGAATCTGAAAAAATATAACTCCATGTTACATTTCCATTCCAATCTTTTTTTTCTATTAAACCTCCTGTTCCAGCGGTATTGAAATTTGGATTATTAATATTCCCTGTACGAAGTAAAGAACCATCTGATAATAAATAACATGATAGGGCAGGAGTGTTATTACTAGTCCATGTTTTTACCTGTTTACCACACTTATCTATTAAGTAGGTATTTTTACTTTTCATGGGTGCAAATAATACATACCCACTGTCTAACGATCCTAAATCGTGTTGAATTAATCCAACGGTTGATTGTGCATTTAATAACGAGCAAGAATAAATTAAAAATGCGAGGTTAATTATTTGTTTTTTCATTTATAATTTTGAATTTATTATATGACTAATTTGAATGTTATAGGTTGCAATTTTTAAATTACAACTATTGAAATAATCAACCCTCAATTTAATTAAAGATATAAAAACAGCAGATTTTTTTATAAAATTCCAGCAATAATGCTTTCAATTTTAACACCTTCAGCTTCGGCACGATAGTTTTTAATTAATCGGTGGCGAAGAATATTTAAAGCAATTGCTTTTACGTTTTCAATATCTGGTGAATATTTCCCATTTAATAACGCATGTGCTTTTGCTCCAATAATTAAAAATTGTCCAGCTCTTGGGCCCGCACCAAATTCAATGTATTTCTTTATTTCCTCAGTAGCAAAAGGACTGTCAGGACGAGTTTTACTCACCAATTTTACAGCGTATTCAATTACATTATCTGCAACAGGAGTTTTACGAACTAATTCTTGAAAAGCTAAAATATCACTACCATGAATAATTTTATTCATTTCAACTTTGTGGTTACTCGTAGTTTTTTTAATAATTTCAATCTCTTCTTCATAAGTAGGATAATCCAAAAATACATTAAACATAAAACGGTCTAATTGTGCTTCTGGTAATGCGTATGTTCCTTCTTGTTCAATAGGATTTTGCGTAGCTAAAACAAAAAACGGATTTGGTAATTGATGCAATTGACCATTAATGGTAACTGTTTTTTCTTGCATTGCTTCTAATAAAGCAGCTTGCGTTTTAGGTGGAGTTCTGTTTATTTCATCTGCCAAAATAATATTGGCAAATATTGGTCCGCGAAGAAATTGGAATTCGCGTTTCTCATTTAAAATTTCACTTCCTGTAATATCACTTGGCATCAAATCGGGTGTGAATTGAATGCGGTTAAAATCTAAATCAAGCACCTGGCTTAATGTTTTTACCAAAAGTGTTTTAGCCAATCCTGGCAAACCAATCATTAGCGTATGGCCATTACTGAAAATAGAAATCAAAAGTGCTTCTACAATTTGATCTTGACCAACTATAACTTTACTAATTTCTTTTTTTAACTCATTATATTTTTGGTGTAAAGCATCAGCTGCAGCTACATCGTTAGGATATGACATGTTTTATAAATAGGGTTTAATTAATTAATAAATTTATTGATTGTGACTTTCCCATGAAACTAAACTTGGGCAAGATTTATATTCGTCAGCTATTTGAACATAAAACTGTTTACGGTTTTTATCTATCCAATGTGCCAATGTTTTTTGTTTTTTATCTTGTTCAGCCGCTATTTGCATTTTCTGATAATCGTCTCTTAAATTAGCTATATGCGGTTTACTTTCTGTTTTTAAATACAATACTCGCCAAACTTTAATTGGTTCGCCAGTTGCACTTTGAATAGTAGTTAATTCAGCATCGCTAATTTGTCCTGGAGTTAAATTTTGAACAATTAAAAATACATCTTTTGGTAATTCATCAACGGGTATTTTTGTGTTTCCAGTATTCATATCCGATAAAAAACCACCACGAGCAGCAGATTTTTTATCAGTACTGAACTTCTTAGCGGCATTTGAAAAGGAAATGCTATCTATTTTTATTAAATTAACAATTGAATCAAGGAATAAGCTAGTTGATTGAATATCGGCTTTATAAATTTGTGGGCGAATTAATATATGTCGGGCGTTAACTTCTTCACCACGTCTTTTTATGGGTTGAATAATGTGGTAACCAAACTTAGTTTCAATAATTTTAGAAATACTATCTTGAGCAGTTTTAAAAGCTGCGGCTTCAAATTCTGGAACCATCATTCCTCGTCCAAAAAAACCTAATTCGCCACCTTGAACAGCACTTCCTTTATCGTCACTATAAATTTTAGCAAGGGTTCTAAAATTATCACCATTTAATAATCGATCGCGAAGTTCGGTAATTTTTTGAAAAGCTATATCCTTGGCTTCTTTTGAAACTTTTGGTTCTATAATTATTTGCGAAACTTCAACTTCAGCGCTGTAATAGGGGAGACTATCTTTATTTATTGAATTGAAAAAAGTTTTTATATCGGTGGGTGAAACTTTAATATCTTTCAATATTTTTTGTTGCATTTCTTGCATCAATAAGCTTGTTCTTATTTTATCACGGTAGTTTTGTTTTATTTCTAAAATAGTTTTACCATAAAACTCCTCTAGTCCTTTTTCCCCTCCAAATTGGCGAGCAAAATATTGAATTCTTTGTTCCAATTCGCCATCTATTCTTTCATCAGAAAGAGGCAAACTATCGATTTCCGCTTTGGTTGAAAGCAGTTTTTCAGTTAGTTTTTGTTTTAAAATATCACACCTAATGGTATCATTTCTTTTATCTGGATATTCCTTTAAAAACTGTTGGTATTCAAATTCTATTTCTGAATGTAAAATAATTTTGTCGGCAAATACTCCAACTATTCCATCAATTGTTTCGCCTGAACCAGGTTGGGCAATACATGTATTTATCATCCCGAAAACTATCAAGATAAATACAGTAAAAAATACTGATAATTTAATTGAATTTAACACTTTTATTTATTATTAATTGATAGGAATTTTACTTTCAATTTCTCCATTGCAAAGCAAAAAACAAACTTATTTTTAAAAATTAAAGAGATTACCTCATCTCAAAACTTGAAATGAAGCAATCTCTTTAAGTATATTTTTATTTATATAATTACTAAAACAATCCTTTTACAGCATCATCATTTACTGTAATATTGTATTTACTACGTAATTCCTTGATCCAATCTTTTTCTAATTGGTTTTGATATTCGCTAGTTGCCATTCCTTTGGCTTCTTTTAACGTTTTAGTTTCACTATTTACTACACCGTTAACCATATAAAATTTAAAACTACCTTCTGCATTAGTAATATCAACTATTCCTTTTTTGTCCCAAAGCTTATCAGCAGTGGCATCAGAGCGTTCACTTTTAACCTCTTTGTTGCTAATTGTTCCTGCAATTTTCTTGTTTAATTTTTCAAAAACTTCTGATTGTGATTTACCTTTACTGAACATTTTTACTGCTTCAGCTTTAGTTTTTTCATTTAAGCAAGTATAAATACCATAAGAAACTCTTTCTTTCCAATTATAATTACTTTTATTTATTTCATAAAATTTCTCTAAGCCAATTGTATCACTTACCGCTTTACTCCAAACTTTTTTATCGGTTAAATCAAACAATAAAATTCCATCATTATACTCTTGCATCACGTTTTTGAAATCTTCGTATTTGTTTCCTAAAATTGATTCTTCGTATGCTAAACATTTGTCGTTAGCCCAGTTATGGAATGTATTTTGAACGGCAATAAAAATAGATGCTTTTTCCAAAGGTTGTTGATTTGCTTTTAAATAACTTGCAAAATCCTTTACAGAATAAGTAGCATTTCCTATTGAAAATAATGGATTGGTACTTATTTTTTCTTCATCATATGTCCAAGCAGCATTGATAAAGCTAGAGTCTAATGTATTTGCAAATGCTTTTAAATTAGCGGTATTTTCTTTGTAATTGTTTTCAGCTTTTACTCTTGTAACAACAGCAGCTTTTGAACTTTCAGAACGAGAATCTTTATTTGTTTTTTGCTTAATTACATCTTGTACATCTTTAAACTCTCCAAGCGGACGTTTTTCAATTAATTTAACAATATGAAATCCGAAATTAGTTTTAATTGGTTTCGACACTTCTCCTAAATTTAAAGAAAAAGCTGCATCTTTAAATTCTTCAGGATAACCGCTTAAACTAGCCATCCAATTCATCACACCTTTGTTTTTACTGCTGGCCTCGTCTTGGCTATATTTTTCTGCCATTGCCTCAAAAGTTTCACCATGTTTTAGTAATCCATATATTGAGTCAATTT
>JBIILW010000075.1:0-7586 GCA_044338265.1 Bacteroidia bacterium
CTAATAACCGCTGATTTTTCTGCGTTAATCTGCGTAATCTGCGGGACAAAAAAACAAACAAAATTGATAAACATAGACAAAGCATTTAACGATAAAAACCCACAGTTATATAAATTATTGCCGGGGGTTGTGATACGTTGGGTGAAACGCATAGTTCACCAAGAAGAAATTAACCAATTTGTTATTGAAAACGAAAAGAGCAATGGCATTCAATTTGGGGCAAATGCAATTATTGCATTGGGGGCAAAAGCAGTTTCCATTGGTTTAGAAAATATTCCAAAAACAGGTGGTGTAATCATCGCTGCCAATCATCCTTTGGGTGGTGCCGATGGATTGGCTTTTTTGGGTGAGGTGGGGAAGGTTCGCAGCGATATAAAGTTTATAGTAAACGATTTATTGATGTCGTTTAAAAATTTGGAACATGTGTTCATTCCAGTAAATAAACATGGCACCAATACCAAACAAAATTTACAAAAAATAGAACAATTATACAGCGAAGGGCATTGCATTTTGATTTTTCCTGCAGGATTATGCAGCCGAAAACAAAATGGAAAAATTTTAGATTTGACTTGGCAAAAAAGCTTTATTAGTCAGGCTATCAAACACCAATTACCAATTATTCCAACTCATATAAATGCAGCAAATAGTAACTTTTTTTACAATTTGGCAAATATTAGAAAACGCTTAGGAATTAAGGCAAATATTGAAATGTTTTTTTTGGGAAATGAAATGTTTAAACAAAATGGTAAAACAATCACGTTTACTTTTGGAAAGGCAATTGAATCTACTGTTTTTGACAAAAGTAAAAATGCGAATCAATGGGCACAACTATTAAAACATTTTATATATCAATTGAAAGAAAATAAACTTGCTGTTTTTAGCAAATAAAAAATTGAAGTTATCATTTCAACAAAATTATGCGTTAATTAGTGTTTATTTGTTTAAACAACAAAGTAATAACTTTAAAAATAAAATTCTATTAAGAATTCAAACAAGATATTTTTTTGTGGTTTGCTAATAAATTACTTTTTTTTTTACATCTTGCAACTATTATAAATTTTGATGCAGCAGATAGTTGATAAAATAGATAGAAGCCTCATAAAAAGTGAACTTACTGCCGAAAGGTTGATAAGGCCAACTAATAATATAACTAACCAAATATATATTTTTGATGGTAATAGCGCTCCAAATTTAATGTTGGAAGTGGGACGATTACGTGAAGTTTCATTTAGAGAAGCAGGAGGCGGATCATCTAAAAGTGCTGACATAGATGAGCATGACACTGGAAAATATATATACAAACAACTCATAGTTTGGAATCCAGAGGATGAAGAAATAGTGGGTGGTTACCGTTATGCTTTATGTAATGATGTGCTTGACGAAAATGGCATTTACCATCTTTCAACTGCTGAAATATTTGATTACAGTGAAAAACTAAAATCAGAATATTTCCCTTATACCATTGAATTGGGAAGAAGTTTTGTTCAACCTCAATATCAGCCTTCATTAGATAACCGCAAAGGACTTTTTAGTTTAGATAATTTATGGGATGGCTTAGGTGCATTAACCGTTTTACATCCTCATATTAAATACTTTTTTGGAAAGGTTACTAACTACCAGCATTTTGGAAAAGAAGCCCGCGATTATATTTTAGCATTCATGGATTTTTATTTTCCGGAAAATGAAGGATTAGTGATAATCCCAAATCCGTTAAAAGGCGAAACTGATTGCACTGAATTCTTGAAAACTATCAAAGATTTACCATTCAAAGAAGGTCATTTGTATTTGAATAAAATGGTACGCTCATTGGGTGAATATATTCCGCCATTGTTTAATAATTACATGAACTTAAGTCCTACTATGAAAACGTTTGGAACAGCTGTAAATAGTCACTTTGGTTATGTAGAAGAAACAGGTATTATGGTTACAATTGATGATATTTATCCAACAAAAAAAGACAGACATATCAATAGTTTTATTGATTATTTAAAGAATAAATAATTTCAATAAAATCGGATACATTTAAATGTAAATTCGAAACGTAAATTATTAAAAACTACACATTATGAATTACTTCAACTTCAAGAAAATCGGATTGGGTTTAGTAGCCGTTTTAATCATACTACAATTTATTAGACCAACAAAAAATAATGGTTGGGAAAAATCAGATAATGATATTGCATTTACAATGGAAGTACCTAACAATGTTCAACAAATTCTCAGAACCAGTTGTTATGATTGTCATAGCAATCACACTAATTATCCTTGGTATACCAATATTCAACCAATAGGTTTATGGATGCAATGGCATGTAAATGAAGGAAAAGAAGAATTGAATTTTGCTGAGTTTAAAAACTACAAACTAAAACGTCAGAAACATAAGTTAGAAGAAATTTTAGAACAAGTAAATGAACATGAAATGCCTTTGTGGTCGTATACTTTGATTCATACCGAAACAAAATTAAGTGCTGAACAAATGACCTTGTTGACCAATTGGGCAAAACAAGCAGCTGAAAAAATAATTGTTCCAGCTCCATAATGGAATCTAAAAACCTGATACTTTTACGTGGATTGCCAGGTGCAGGAAAAAGTAGTTTGGCAAACGTTTTAAGTGAAAATGGAAAATACCAAGTTTTTGCCATTGATGATTATTTTACGAATAAAATTACTGGTGAATATGTTTTCAATTTTGCTGAAAACTATCTTGCCTACCAGCAATGTGAAAACCTTTGTAAGGAAGCATTAAAACAAGGAATTACTAAGGTTTTTATTGATAATACTTTTACATTAGATTGGGAATTAACACCCTATTTTAAATTAGCTGCTGAGTTTGATTATACGCTTTATGTAATCACAGTTGAAAAATACCATGACAATAAAAACGTGCATGATATAAGCCAAGAGCAATTGAAAAAGATGGCCGAAAAATACCAAGTGAAGTTGTTATAAAATTTTATCAATTTTTTGATTCAAGTGCTTTATTATTGCCCATATTAATTCATCCATTGTCGTTATCATTTAAAATAGCCAAAAAGTATTTCTTTTCAAAAAAAAAGAGTGGAACTTATAATGCAGTAACTGTAATTTCAAGCATCAGTTTATTGGGTTATATTGTTGGAACTTGTGCGCTCATTATTATCCTTTCGGTATTTAATGGCTTTGAAAATTTATTTGCTAAAATGTATAGCAACTTTGATGCAGAACTGCAAATATCAGCCGTTCATGCCAAAACATTTAAAATTACTGATGCTCATTATTCTGAAATTATTCAATGGAATGAAATAGCCAATGCAAGCAAAATATTAGAAGAAAATGTATTGTTAAGGTATAACAATAAAGAAACCATAGCCACCGCCAAATCCGTTGATGAAAATTATTTAAAGGTGGCACATATTGATACTTGCATTCAAGTGGGTGAAGCCATTATTCAAAGTGGAGATACCAATTTTGCTTTATGTGGTGAAAGTTTGGCTTATCAGTTGGGCATTGACCCATCTGACCAATTTAACTTTTTGAGTATTTATGCTCCTAAAAAAGGAGAAATAAACTTTATCAATCCTGAAAATGCTTTCAACAGAGATTTGATTGTTCCGAGTGGAATATTTGCTATTCAGCCCGAAATAGATGGTAAATATGTGTTGGTTCCTTTGCGTTTTTTATCCAAATTATTGGAAAAAGAAAATGAAATAAGTGCCATAGAAATAAAGCTTAAAAACGAAAATGATTTACAACAAGTAAAGCATAAACTACAAGCATTGTTGGGCAATAATTTTCAAATAAAAACCAGGTTTGAACAACGAGAAGCCTTTTACAAATTAGTAAAAACCGAAAAATTAATCAGCTATATTATTATTCTTTTTATCCTCATTATTGCTATTTTCAATACCATTGGTACTCTTTATTTATTGGTAATGGAAAAAATACGCGAGATAAAAATATTACACAGTATGGGTTTAACTGCCATAAAAATTGCCAATATTTTTGCTTGGCAAAGCATATTTATAGCTGCTGTTGGTGGATTTATTGGTTTGCTAATTGGACTCATTATTTGTTTAGCACAACAGTATTTTGGATTTATAAAAATCAGTCCAAATTCACCCATAGCATACCCCATTGTTTTTGAGTTTGGAGATGCCATTATTGTATTAATAACGATAATAATTTTAGGGATTTTTACAGCCATTTATCCTTGGAATAAAGCGAGGAAAATTGCCATGAAATTGAATTAGAACCGCCACAGATTCACAGATTTTTTTGCTATCAACAACCTTTTGAATTAATATGAAATTTGTAGAGACGTTGCATGCAACGTCTTTATTATAGGAGACGTAACATGTTATGTCTGTAAATTTTCCCGCACAGATTTATCTTATTATCCATTCCCTGCCCACGATTCTCTATCCAAGCTTCGGTATTGAATAGCTTCGGCAAGGTGTTCTGTTTTTATTTCTTCACTTCCTGCTAAGTCGCTAATGGTTCTTGCTACTTTTAAAATTCGATCGTAAGCTCTGGCCGAAAGTTGTAATTTATTCATGGCAGTTTTTAATAACGTTTGACCAATATTACTAATCTCACAAACAGTTCTTACTTGTGTGCTGCTCATTTGTGCATTGCTATAAATAGAAGGATTATCGGCAAATCTTTTGCTTTGAACTTCACGTGCTTTGATCACTCTTTCTCTAATTTTTTCGCTTCTTTCTGCCTTGCGTGCGTCAGTTAATTGATCAAAATTTACAGGCGTCACTTCTATGTGAATGTCAATTCTATCAAGCAGCGGACCAGATACTTTACTCAAATATTTTTGAACTACGGTACTTCCACACACACATTCCTTTTCAGGATGGTTGTAATATCCACACGGACAAGGATTCATGCTAGCAACTAGCATAAAACTAGCTGGATACTCAATGCTAAATTTAGCCCTTGAAATAGTTACTCTGCGTTCCTCCAAAGGTTGACGCATTACTTCTAAAACGGTTCGTTTAAACTCTGGTAATTCATCTAAGAAAAGAACGCCATTATGTGCCAAACTAATTTCACCTGGTTGAGGAATATTTCCACCTCCCACTAAAGCTATGTCGCTAATGGTATGATGTGGTGACCGAAATGGCCTTGAATACAACAACGATGAATTTGATTTTAACCTTCCAGCCACCGAATGAATTTTTGTAGTTTCTAAAGCTTCGTGCAAACTTAAAGGAGGCAAAATACTTGGCAGGCGTTTGGCAAGCATTGTTTTTCCTGCTCCAGGCGGGCCAATCAAAATTACATTATGTCCGCCAGCGGCTGCAATTTCTAAAGCACGTTTGATATTTTCTTGTCCGCGTACATCCGAAAAATCTTCTTCATTTAAAGCTAAACTATCTTCAAATTCTTTGCGTGTATCAATTTCAAAACGTGTTAAATGGGTTTCATCACCATTAAAAAATTCAATGATTTCACGAATATGTGTGGCACCATAAACTTTTAAATTATTTACAATGGCAGCTTCTTTTGCATTTTCTTTTGGTAAAATAAATCCTTCAAAACCTTCTTCACGTGCTTTAATAGCAATGGGTAAAGCTCCTTTGATGGGTTTTAAATAACCATCTAAACTTAGCTCACCCATGATAATGTATTTTTCAATTTTATCAGGATTCAATTGGTCGGAGGCGGCTAAATAACCAATGGCAATGGTTGCATCGTACGATGAACCTTCTTTTCTAATATCGGCAGGAGCCATGTTAATGACTACCTTTTGCCTTGGCATTTTATAATGATTATTTTTTAGAGCAGTTTCTATTCTATGCTGACTTTCCTTCACTGCATTATCGGGCAAACCAACTAAAAAATATCCTACTCCATTACCTTCACCCACATTTACTTCAACTGTAATGGTAACTGCATCTACACCATACACCGCGCTACCAAAAGTTCTTATAAGCATATATTTATTATTTAAATTAAATTAAAGCAATAATACATGCAATTAAAATTTTAAACAAGGTATATTCATGAAAAAGAAAATTGTTTAATATTTTAAAATAAAATTACTTTTTAGGACCAAAACCTTGCTCAGCTATGGCTTGCCAATACTCTTTTCCATAAGGCACAAATATTTCAACTCCTGGCTTTAAATTTCTACTTGCTATGATATAAACTTTACCTTTTATAATTTCAAATCTTGCATTGTTTTTTAGTCCTGAAACTTTTGTAAATCCATTGGCATCATTGCAATAACGGGCCATGCTGTCTAAATGATATTGTGCATCTATGCATTTTTTTGCTGAAACATAAAAATAATATGCCCCTATTCCATCTTTCATCGCATTGTTTCTTCGCTCACATTCTTTCCAAGTTATTATATCACCAGTATATTCCACAACACGTTCGCCACGTTTTATTAAAGTATCTGTAAATAATCCTTTCCCCGCACCTGCCAAAGTGCTTTCATCTATATATAATGACATTGTGTTTTTGATTTAAAGATTTATTGATTTAAAGATTTATTGATTTTTAATTTCTATACAACTAAAAACTATCAACTGACAACTATCAACTGACAACTAAAAAGCATTTCCTAAACCAAATAATACTACAAACAGCATGGTTGAAATGGCTAATTGTTTAAGCATTGGATCTAATTTTTGTTGATCAGTTGTATTTTTAATAGTAAATAATTGCTTTAAAAAAAATGGATAACATGCCACAAACGATAAGTTTCTCCATGTTGGCATTTCATTGTAAAACATGACAAACACTAAGGTGCAAAGCAATGCAATTACAATAATATTATAATGATATATTTTGCTTCTAGCAAAACCTATTCGTGCGGGAATGCTGTTTTTTCCAGCTTGTAAATCTGAGTCAATATCGCGCATATTATTTAAGTTAAGCACGCCTACCGAAAATAATCCGCAACTGATTGCAGGTAAAAAAACCATAGAATTTATAGTGCCAACTAATAAATAATAAGTGCCACAAACTGCAATTAATCCAAAGAAAATAAACACTGAAATATCGCCTAAGCCCATGTAACCATAAGGTTTTTTTCCATTGGTATAAGCTATTGCTGCTATAATTGCTGCTATTCCCAAAACAAACAATGAAATTACTCCTGAATTACCAATAATTGGCAAACAAAAAAAAAGTAATAATATACCACTGGTTAAACTTAATACTACAAATAATTTGATGCCATTTAGCATTTGTGAAGCTGAAATTTTACCCGATTGAACAGCACGTTTGGGTCCTTTTCTACCATCATGATCTGCTCCATGTTTACTATCACCATAGTCGTTGGCTAAGTTCGAAAGTATTTGTAAAAACAAAGCTGTTAAAAAGGTAAATGTGATTGATAAAATATTGATATCAACACGACTCATTTTAGCTAAAAAAACACCCATTAATATACATGCTAATGAAAGCATTAAAGTACGCAGCCTAAAGGCTTCTATCCAATTTTTCATTTATTTACATTCCTAAACTTATTCCTAATCTTAACCTTGGCATTTCATAAACTATAGGCGCTATTTTACTCGCTGAAAACATATCGTTCATTCGGTAATAAGCCACAATGCTAAAGGCTTTGAAACCTAAGCGTGCAT
>JBIILW010000076.1:0-7573 GCA_044338265.1 Bacteroidia bacterium
GTTTTCGGTAATAATCACTTAACATCCAATCTTCTCTTACGCCATCATTTACAGAGGAATGAATAAATTTTACGGGCATTCCTCTTTCAGAAATAACTATTCCTACATGTCCAATTCTATGGCCCCTTCGGCTTCTGCCTTTAAAAAAAATCAAATCTCCTTTTTGAATATTTTTACTGTTCACTTCTATTCCTATTAGTGATTGACCAGCACTGGTATGGGGTAAACGAATACCAAATTTTGCAAAAACAGTCATGGTAAAACCACTACAGTCATATCCTCTATTGGAGGTTCCACCTCTTTTGTAATTTAATCCTAAATACTTTTTCCCATAAATAATCATAGAATCAGCTTTAAAAACTTTAGGTTTTAAGCTCGGAAATGTAACTATTTGATTGATTGAGTCGTTTGAAGCGACAATTATACTATCACTATTTTTGGAAATTCGTAACTGAGAATAGGAAATTAAACACCAAGTATTCAACACTATAAATAAAATAAATGACAATATTGAAATCTTTTTTTTGCTCATTGGTATTTTACGAAAATAAGTTTTCTATTTTAAATCAAAAAACATACTTTCGCAGACTAGTAAAAATGAAGCATTTAAGTTTAACAATTATCATATTAAGTTTAGTATTTGGAGGCTGCAGAAGCAAGTTCCAAAAGGCTTTAAAAAGCACTGACTCCAAGAAGAAATTGGAAGTAGCTGAATATTTCTTTATGAAAAAAGATTTTTATAGAGCTCAAACTCTTTTTGATCAGTTAGAAAACGAAATTTCAAATACACCATTGGCCGAGAAAATTTTATATTACCAAGCGCAATGTGATTATGGTTTAAAAATGTATTCTTTAGCTGGTTACAGGTATAAAATATATTACGAAACTTATCCAACAAGTGTAAATGCGGAAGAGGCTTTATATTTAAATGGATATTGTATTTTTTTAGAATCACAAGATTCAGAATTAGACCAAATAGATACTTATAAAGCGATTGAAACTTTTAAAATTTTTGTAAATGTTTATCCTGAAAGTAAATATTTAAATGATTGCAACAAATATTTAGATAAATTGCGAGCTAAACTTTCACAAAAAGCTTATAACAATGCAAAATTATATTACAATATCGGTTCGTACAAAAGTGCAATTGTTTCACTTAGAAATTTAGTGAACGATTTTCCGGAAATAGCACAAAGAGAAGAAATAGATTTTTTGATTTTAAAATCAAACTATTTATTAGCTGAAAATAGCATTCCAGAAAAGCAAATTCAACGTTACCAAGAAACAATAAGTGCATTCAATGATTTTACTGAATTATACACCGAAAACAGTAAATTCATGAGTAATGCAAAAGACATTAAACAAAAAGCAGTTACCGAATTAAATAAAATAAACAAATAAATATAAATGGCAAACTTAAATCACAATTACCAAAACGTACCTACTACCACTGTAACTCGCGACTTACGTAAATTAGAAGCTGAAACTGGAAACTTGTACGAAACAATTGCAATTATTGCTAAAAGAGCAAACCAAATATCAGCTCAAATGAAAGAAGAGTTACATAGCAAATTAAACGAATTTGATAATGATAACGATACTTTAGAAGAGATTTTTGAAAACCGTGAACAAATAGAAATTTCTAATTTTTACGAGAAATTACCTAAGTCGACTTTGATAGCAACTGAAGAGTTTATGAATGGTAAAATTTATTACAATAATCCAGCTAAAACTGGAGATGGAAAACAATTCTAGTTTTTTCAAACACTACTTTTTAAAACAAGAGTAAATTGAAAAATAAAAAAATTATTATCGCCATTAGTGCCAGCATAGCCGCCTACAAAGCGGCTTTTTTGGTTAGGCTACTAGTTAAAGCTGGTGCTGAGGTAAAAGTAATAATTACGCCTGCAGCCAAAGAATTTGTTACGCCTTTAACCTTAAGCACGCTTAGCAAAAATCCTGTATTTAGTGATTTTGTTTTGAACCAAAATGGCGAATGGACAAACCATGTAGAACTTGGACTTTGGGCCAATTTAATGGTTGTTGCGCCAGCAAGTGCAAATACCATTGCTAAAATGGCAAATGGAATTTGTGATAATTTATTAATTGCAACTTATCTTTCAGCAAAATGCCCTGTCATGTTTGCGCCTGCAATGGATTTAGACATGTTTATACATCCAACTTCTATTCAAAATATGGCTAAACTTCAATCGTTTGGAAACATTTTGATTGATGCAAAAGAAGGCGAATTAGCCAGTGGATTAAATGGAAAAGGAAGAATGGCTGAACCTGAAGAAATATTTTCAGTTATTGAAAAGCATTTTAATTCTGAGCAAGATTTATTAGGTAAAAAAGCTTTAGTAACCGCAGGTCCAACATACGAAAACATAGATCCAGTTCGTTTTATTGGAAATTATTCGAGTGGGAAAATGGGATTTGCTTTAGCAGAAGAATTAGCAAACAGAGGCGCGTTGGTTACATTAATAGCCGGACCAGTTGAAATCATTCACCATCATAAAAATATTACAAGATTAAACGTTCATTCAGCTGCGCAAATGTTTGAAGCAGTCATTGAAAACTTTAATACTGCAAATATTACAATTATGTGTGCTGCCGTAGCTGATTATTCGCCAATAACAGTTGCTGATGAGAAAATAAAAAAACAAAAAGACGATGGCTTAATCATTGAATTGAAAAAGACCAAAGACATTTTAAAACATATTGGTTCATTAAAAACTAACAATCAAATAGTAGTTGGATTTGCACTCGAAACCAACCATGAAGAAGAAAATGCTTTGATAAAATTAAAAGAAAAAAATGCTGATTTTATTGTATTAAATTCTTTACAAACACCCGGTGCCGGATTTAAACATAACACCAATCAAATTACTATTTTAAAAAATAGTGGCGAGAAAATAGCCTTTAATTTAAAATCGAAAAACGATGTTGCCATTGACATTGTGAATGAAATAGTTAAAATAACAAATACCATTGATGCGTAAAATATTTTTTGTTTTAGGACTACTAGCCAGTATTTTGGTTAATGCTCAGCCTGATTTTAATATACAAGTTAGGGTAACTGATAATCAAATTGAAATAACTGATAGATCTATTTTTAGAAGATTAGAAAATGATATCAAAACATTTATCTCTATTCAAAAATGGAGTCTTGATAAGGTTTTACCTGCTGAACTTTTTGATTTAACAATTGAAATTATTCCCTCAGCTTATAATCAAACTACGGGCGAAATTACTGCGGTAGCAATGATTCAATGTAGAAGACCAGTTTTTGGAACAAATTACAATACCATTTTACTTAACTTTAGGGACGAAAATTTTAATTTTACTTACCTCGATCAACAACGTTTTGATTATACTGACGGACAATATGGAACAGAAATTACCGGACTTTTAGCATTTTACTGTAACTATTGTTTGGGTTTAGATTACGATAGTTTTGGACAAGAAAGCGGAACTCCTTATTTTAATAAAGCAGCGCAAATATTGTCGTTAGCTCAGGCTAAAAGTGGTGGTGCAGGATGGACCGCTTTTGGCAGAAATTTAAGAACTAGGTATAACTTAATTGATAATATTTTAAACGAACGTTTTAAAACCATTAGACTCGCTTATTATTTATACCATAGAAAAGGGATGGATGTTTTTCAGAAGAAACCTTTAGAAGCCCGCAAGCAAATTTTTAAAGCCATTGAAGAGGTAAAAAAAGTATATGCTATTGCTCCAAACACTGTTATGTTGTTAATGTTTTTTGATTCAAAACGTGATGAAATTATCAATATTTATAAAGGTGCTACTGCAATAGAAAAACCCAAAATAGTAGAGATTTTATCTGAAATAGATATAACAAACGCTACCAAATACGAGGCTATTTTACAAGAAAAATAGCATTGTGATTTAATGATTACCAATAAGATTTTATCTTTTGGAATAATTACTTTGTATAAGTAATTATTTACTTCTTATGGCATCTACTGGATTTAATTTGGAAGCACTTAATGCTGGTAAAAATCCTGAAATTACACCAATACAAATACTAGTAAATACGCCTATAAAAATGTTTTTCAAGCTTAAGTAAAAAACAAAATCAAAAATACTTCCAAGTACCAATACAATACTCCAAACTAAAATTAAACCTAATACACAGCCTAACAAACAAAGAATAATTGCTTCAATCAAAAATTCAATTAATATAAAATAATTTTTTGCCCCTAAACTCTTTTGAATTCCAATTTCATTGGTTCTTTCCTTCACACTCACAAACATAATATTAGCTATTCCAAAACCGCCAACTAACATGGCGAACAATCCAATTATCCAACCTGCAATATTTACAATTGAAAAAGTTTGATCGAGCTGTTGGGTAATTAAAGTGGTTTTATTCAACGCAAAATTTTCTTCTTGCCCAGGTTTTAATTTTCGTTTGCTTCGCATAATTCCATTTAGCTCTTGTTCCAAAGCTGCCACTCCCCCATTACTGGCTTTTACATGAATTCTGCTATTGGCATCATCGCTATTGATTCTAACAAATTTGGCCGCTGCATTTACCGGAATAATGGTTAAATTATCTTGACTATTTCCTATTAAACTTTCACCTTCTTTGGCAAATACGCCAATAACATTGAATTTTATTCCAGAAACTTTAATACTTTTATTGATTGGACTTACACTTGGAAATAATGTTTGCGATAAATTATAGCCAATGATACAAACCAATGTTCCATTCACAGATTCATTTTCGGTAAAATACCTACCTTCTATTAAATTAAAATTTCTTACTTGATCATAATCGTGTGTTACCCCTTGAATTTCTATACCACTTGCACTGTTGGAGCCACTTTTCAAAGATTTTCCACTGATAGAAATAGTTAACATTTGACCTTGGGAAAAAGCAGATTTTTGTTCAATATTTTTTAATTCTTCAATAGATGCATTTGGTCTGTTCATGTATTTCCACCACTTGTATCCTGGTCCAAAAGTCCATGGCCATTTTTCAACAAAAACTACATTATTTCCTAAGCTTTCAACACTTTGGTGCAAGCTAGTTTCAAAACTTTCAACCACAGCTAACACCGCAATAATGCAAAAAATTCCAATGGTAATTCCCAAGGTTGAAAGTAAAGTACGTACTTTATTCAAATACATGGTATGAAATGCCGATCGAGCACTTTCTTTTATTTGTGTATATATAATTTGAAAACTTTTCATTTTAAATTGCTTTCAAAAATGAACTATATAAACGCAATTACAAAGTTATTTTGATAAAAGGTTTGGAAGGGCTGCTGGCAACTAGCTTCTGGCAACGATTGAAGAGATAAGTTGTCATCCAGAGCTTGTCGAAGGAGGCAATGGGCAATGGGCAATGGGCAATGGGCAATGGGCAATGGGCAATGGGCAATGGGCAATGGGCAATGGGCAATGGGCAAAACGAATTTTTATAGAAACAATAAGCTAATCAACTTATTAACAATTAAACAAATCAACCAATCAACAAATCAACCAATCATCTACTCCACCTTCAAAACTAAAAACTCCACCCTCCTATTGGCTGCTTTGCCTTCTTCGGTTTCATTCGTAGTTATTGGTATTCCTTCGCCATATCCTTGCCAAGTTAAACGATTTGGATTGATACCTTTTTGAGTTAAATACTTGACACAAGCCTTTGCCCTATTTTTAGATAATATAATGTTATAAGCCTCTGAATTTTGGCTATCGGTATGTCCCATAATTTTGATACACATTTTTGGATATTCATGCAATACTTGCAATAAATTATTCAATTCTACATACGATTGTGGCAGCAAGATATATTTGTCTAAATCAAAATTAATATTGCGTAAAGCATATGTTTTTCCAACTTCAAATTTGGGTTTATAATTATACATGGTATCTCTACAATCGCAAGAATTATCGTTCCGCACTTCGGCTAAACACAAATCATCGTAATATAAACGCACATGAAAATAATATGGATCTAAGTATAATTTATTCACTGAATCTAATTCATTATTGGTTATTATTTGAACATCAGAAAAAGCAGCTTGCATTTCTTTTCTGTTATTATCAATAAATGAAATCATTAGTTTTTTCTGTTTTTTTATGTCTTTTTTTCTAGTTGCCTGTTCTGGCAAATCAATTTTCAATTGGCTAAAACTATCTCTTATTTCATTGTATTTTACTTCTCTTTCCTTGATCAACCTTTCCTTTATACTGATCAAGCTATCGTATAAACTGTAAGTAAATTCATCATGAAATCTACCTAAATAAAAATAATCGCCACTTGTATTTGCTGTAAATGTCAATGAATGATATTGCCAAAATGGACGAACTCTTTCAGGGTTTGAATCAATTTCAAATATGGCTAATGGTACTGCTTTTATTCTAATTCTAACAGGAGTTACTTGTTCGTAATAAGGCAAAACTGCGCATTCAAAATGACCTAACTTTTCAATTCTATTCCAACTTTCATCCTTTACATATGTTTTAATTTTTAAATGGTATGTTTTTCCTGCAACAATTGGTTTTTTAAGTTTAACACATAAATACTCGCTTGGCAAAGGCATAATGGTGCAAAGTCCATGAATATAATTTGAAAATTCATTGCCATTGGTATCCACCAACATGTGTTCGTAATGGTAAAAATCGCCTTTGGGTTGTGTCCAATAACTGGGTCTTCCATCTTTCAACCTTTCCTCAAATCCAGGATTTGGAATTAAGTTCTGCGCTTTCATTGCAAAGCAAAACGACAATAATAAATATGTGAAAAATAGTTTCAGTGTTTGATTTGATTTGCAGCAATTATACTTTGATAATTTTATTTTTTTTTACACATTTCTTCTGAAAAAATTTATTGAAAAAATGCTAATAAAATTTAGTGTAAATTTATTAGCATTGAACCATGAGTTACGAAACAATTTTATTTGATGTAAATAATGGAGTGGCAACGCTAACACTCAACAGACCAGATGTTTTCAATGCATTTAACGAACAACAAAGTTATGATGTAATTGATGCTTTGAAAAAATGTGCGAAAGATAAAACCATTCGTGTGTTGGTTTTAACCGGAGCTGGCAAAGCTTTTTGTAGTGGTCAAGATTTAAAATCGATTGCGGGAGCAGAAAATAGAAGTTTGCGCGAGAGTATTGACAAACGTTATAATCCTATGATAAAAGCCATTCGTAATTTACCAATTCCTGTAATTTGTAGGTTAAATGGAGTAGCAGCAGGCGCAGGTTGTTCATTGGCATTAGCCAGCGATATGATTGTAGCCAGTGAAAACGCAATATTAATTGAAGTATTTATAAATGTTGGTTTGGTGTTAGACTCAGGCTCATCTTATTTCTTACCTCGTTTGGTAGGTTCGGCTAGGGCATTTGAATTAAGTACTATGGGCAGTAAAGTTACTGCACAACAAGCATATGATTGGGGAATGGTAAACCGTGTTTGTAAGGCTGAAGACTTAGATGAAGAAGTAAAAAAATTAACTGATTATTATGCCAATGCTCCAACTAAAGCCATTGGTTTAATGAAAAAAATGTTGAATAAATCGTTCCATAGT
>JBIILW010000077.1:0-7481 GCA_044338265.1 Bacteroidia bacterium
ATCATTGATGAAATTAAAAATGCCATCTTAAAAAATGAAGATACAAGTGAAGAAATAAACGTAAACTTTACCGATTTTGATTCAAGCTCTTTAAACATTTTAGTGATATATTATGTTACTTCCAACCAATATGAAAAGAAGATAGAAGTGAAGCAAGCCATCAATATTGAAATCATGGAAATAGTAGAACGAAATCATTGTAAATTTGCTTATCCAACCCAAAGGTTGTTTTTGGACAAAGAATAATATTTATGACAATTATAAAAAAAACACGCCTTCAAGCGTGTTTTTTTTTGAATGAATAAGTTATTTCCCTTTTTTTATCAATAAATCAAGCGATAATTTTTGACTATCAATTATACCTTTGAGAAATTCAATTTCTTTACGGTTTTCATTTAAAGTAAAGGTATTTTGCTTATTTATATTTAATAGGTTTGAGTATTCAATAAAGAAGTCAAATTTTAGCACTTCTGAAATTAAAAGTAAATCGCTTGTATCTATAGACTCTTTGCTAAGCAAATCATTTACATTTTGTCTTTGTTTGTAAATGCGTTTTGCAAATTCACTTTTTTTCATGCCCATTTCATTGAGCTTTTCTTCGATTAATTTTCCAATGTGAATTTTCACAATGCAAAAGTTGATTTATTTTGAAATATTTATAATTACTTTTTGTAATATAAATTATTACATTTGTGAAATAAAAAATAAATTTATTTATGATTTGGATTATTTTAATAGTAGTTTTAGGTATAATATTATTCAGTTTTTTGTCTTCTTTAAATAAAGATAATGATGACTTGCAGGGCATAGAGTTATACCATAAATTCAGTTTAATAGTGAGTTTTATTAATAATAAAGCTTTTAACGGAAATGGTTCTATAACATCAATTAGTAAAAGAGAATTTAACTTATATGAAGATGGCCAAAATCAAATAATTAAATTTCAATATAATACCGGTCATTTGGCAATTACTTGGAAATACAAATATTTCCAAAAGGAAATCGTACATCAAAAACAATTTAACAATGTAAGAAATTTAAGTTTGTTTGAGCAACAAAATATTGCAGAACAAATGATTGATGAAATGGATATAGTTATATTAAATCATAAAAATAATGTTATTGGTGGAATATAAATAAACTTAAAGATATGGCATTTTTTTTTCTGTTAACATCCGCTGTTTTATTCATTACAACATACGGCATACATTCAATAATTATAAAAGGTAATTTAGATAATCGACCAAATTTATATTTGAATCCTTTATTAGCAATAATTCCATATTTCAGTGGTTTTGTTTTTCCATTAATTCCCTTGAAAATAGTTTTTGATTATAATTTAATATTACTCTTTATTATCAATTTGATTGTTGTTTTTATTCTTTCCCCAATTTTTGCAAATATTTTATTAAGCATTTTTGTAAATCAAAGAAGAGGTGAAGGGGAGTTTATGGCATTTTCATTTATAGGTGGGATTGTTTTACTGATTTTATGGGTAGTTTTTGAATAATTAACTTTAATAAAAAATATATATAAAATAAAAATGGGACTATTAGATAAATTATTTGGGAGACCAAAAGAAACGCCTGGAAGATTAACCTTTTTGTGTATGGTCAGGGCAAACGAAATTATACTAGATAAGCGTCAAATTTCAAATGGGGTATCTTTTGAAGTTTTAATATTTAGTTCACTACATATGTTAAGAAAATTTAGAGAAAGAAGACCTCATTTATATGACCAATTTGAAGCTGAACTTTTTAATGAATTGTTAACTTTTGCTCAGGAAAAGGGAATTTTAAAACAATTGCCATCGGGCTTTACAAATTTTGTTAATAATAGATTTGAATTGTATGGGCAACAGTTAAAAAGTATTCGTGAGGATAGAAATTTTCTACCTACAAAAATGGCATTTAATTTTTTTGAAACACCACTAAAAAAAGAAAGTGGGGATTGTTTTGATATGTCAAAAGTATTTAAAATGAATATGAGTTTACCACATTTAATAAATTTTCTTGATAAAGGAATTGAATTTATTATTATAAATTGTAAATTATAATAATATATTATTTTTTTCTTTTGCTTGTTTTAAAATATTTATGATATATTCAATGTTTAATAATTTTTAAACTAATTACAAATTATAACTTACTTTTTTAAAAAATGACAGCAAATAATAAAGTAATACTTTTTCCTGCAAAATCTAAAATATTATTTAGTGGTTCTCCCGATAGAAATAGCCGAAATAAATTGTTTACTACTTATCCAATAAAAATGGGTCAATATAACCCTCAAACCTATGAATATTGGATTGCTTTTTTATTAGAATATCTCAAAAATAAAGAATACGATATTTTTCTTTATGATATTGAACAAAATGAACGTGTGTTAAATTTTGTAGATTTATTATTGGAAAAAGAAATTATTAAATCTGCGAATTTAACAATTAATGATTCTCCAGATCTCAAAAGGTTAATTGATGAGAACGGATATAATAGCAATGAAAGCACATTTATTTCAGACAACTTAAATCTGTTAGAGCAATGTGAATTAATATATCCGGAAAACAGATTACATAAACTAATTAAAGAAGATGAAAAGGTAAAATTATTAAATTATGGAATTTGGAATGAAAGTAAATTTTCGGTTGTAGATTGGAATACTGTAAATACGAAAACATCTTATTATAAGTATAATGCAAAAAATGATTTGTCAATACTTTTACCAGATTTGTTACACTTTAGTTAAAATCAATAAAAAAAATCATAAAAAAACACGCCATCAAGCGTGTTTTTTTGTTTGATTAAATAAGCTAAGTTTTACTCAGCCGAAGCTTTTACTTTTACAGCGCCAGCATTGGCTTTTTCAAATATTTTACCTTCAATTTCGGCTGTTAATTCCGGGTTGTCAGTTAAAATTTGTTTTACTGAATCTCTTCCTTGGCCTAATTTTGTATCGTTATAACTGAACCAAGAACCCGATTTTTTGATTACTTCATAATCTACGCCTAAGTCAATGGTTTCGCCTAAACGGCTAATTCCTTCGCCATAAATAATGTCGAACTCTACGGTACGGAAAGGAGGCGATAATTTGTTTTTAGCCACTTTCACTTTTGTTCTATTACCAATAATTTCAACGCCTTCTTTTATTTGGCCAATTCTACGAATATCTAAACGAACCGATGCATAAAACTTCAATGCATTTCCACCCGTTGTAGTTTCCGGATTTCCAAACATTACACCAATTTTTTCACGTAATTGGTTAATGAAAATACAAACACAACCTGTTTTGTTAATAGTACCAGTTAATTTACGCAAAGCCTGACTCATTAAACGAGCTTGTAAACCCATTTTACTTTCGCCCATTTCGCCTTCAATTTCTGCTTTTGGAACCAATGCAGCTACTGAATCTATTACAATAATATCAATTGCACCAGAACGAATTAAGGCATCAGCAATTTCCAAAGCTTGTTCCCCATCATCGGGTTGGCTAATAATTAAATTATCTACATCAATTCCTAATTTTTCAGCATAGCTTCTGTCAAATGCATGTTCCGCATCTACAAAAGCAGCGATGCCACCTTTTTTCTGACATTCAGCAATGGCATGTAAGCTTAAAGTTGTTTTACCCGAACTTTCTGGTCCGTATATTTCTATGATTCTACCAACGGGTAATCCGCCAATTCCTAAGGCTATATCTAAACTTAACGAACCCGTTGAAATTACTTGTGTTTCAATGACTAATTTATCGCTCATGCGCATCACTGTGCCTTTGCCATATTGCTTGTCCAACTTATCCATTGTAAGTTGAAGTGCCTTCAATTTTTCTTTATTATCGCTCATATATTTATATTATTTTTTATAGTTCAAAAGTAAGTTTGCAAATTATAATGATATTAATTATTTATAAACAATATTTTTAATTTGGTTATCAAATTGTGGAAATATTATTGCTTAGCGGAATTAAAAATGACAGAACCAATGAGTTCATCGTAATTAAATTGGAGATTTTTATTATAAACTAAAATCATGTATTCGTTTTCGGTATTTGAATGGTTTCCTTCAAAAATACTTTCATCAGGCTGCTTGGTTTCGTTATCATATATAGCATAAACATATTCATAACGACCTTGTTTTAATGGAACTTCCAAATCAAAACGAGCCCTGTTTTCATTAAAATTCATTTTATATTCTGGCTTTAATTTCCAATCAGTAAATTCACCAATAACATATACTTCGGCACCAGTGGGCAAAGCATCTGTTGCGCTTAATTGAAATTGCATAGCTGCATAATCACCATCCAAATCACTGTTATAACCTTCTTTGTTTGCTACAATTCTTTTTCCATTAAAATCAATGTATTGAAAATATTGTTTGCTTCCTCTCGATTCGTCCATGTTTAAAACACAGCGATAAAATGAATCTAAAATTTTGGTCCTAACGTTTAAACTAAATTGTCTTAAATTTCTAATGTCAAAAACCCTAAATTCATTGCCACCATTGAATAAAGTTTTATCAAAATAATTATAGTCTAATTTACCGTTACTGGTAAACTGAGGTTGAATTCCTCTCATTGCATTGTCCCATCTGTTATTTTGTAAAATCACCACTTTAATATCTTGCAAAGGATTTGGAATCAATGCTGAATTATAATCTATTGAAAAATTAAGTTCTTGCTTGGTATACCTGTATTCTGCAAGTGTAGCCGGACGAACAGTTCCTTCTATTTTTGTTTGATTATTTAAAATCATGAACCTGCGTGTTAACAGTAAATCGGTTTCATCAAAATTTCTGTAAACTTTTAAAATATAGTTTCCAGCAATGGTTGGTTTTAAATTTTCATTTGGAAGTAACAAATTATAATGAACATATTTTACATAAGTATTTGTCGAAAATTTAAAGTCAGTTATGTTATCAAAAGTGGAACCTTTTATATACAAGCTTTGTTGCATATTAGTGGGTTTCCATGCTTGGTCGCAATGAATTAATGTGTATTGGAAATATTCATTATTTGTACCTATTACATCAAAACTTAGCTTTAATTGCTGTGCATTTAACGATATAATTGGATACCTGTCATCGGTTCCATTTACCATTAATTGAACCGTTTGGACTTTTTTATCGTAAATGGTATTATCGAATTCAGCTTGCCCAAAAACAATCAATGTTTTAAAGATAAAAAGTATCCATGCGAAATATTTCATAAATTCAAATAAACAAAAAAAATAGGTATTTAGGATAAACTAATTGCACAAATGTTTATTTATTCACTAAATTGAATTTTTATTCAATTAAAATTGCTTTTTTAAATAATCAAAGCTAAAATTGAAGATGATAATTGTTAGAGCCACTCAAAAATTACTAAACAATCAGCGTTTAAAACCTGAATTGATAGATCAATCAATGGAGAATAAAATTGTTTTAGGCGAATGGTATGCAAACACAATAACAAGTTCATTTAAAGGAAAAAGTTTAGTAATTTATGTTCATCAGCCAAGCCTAATAACTGTCGTGATTGCTGGTAAAACCATTAAAAAAACTTTTTCTGAATTTACTAAAAGACTTCAAAATTTATTGACTCGTTTTTCCTTCCCAGCTTCATTTATTACTGAACAAATAATTGACTTTGAAAGCTCAACAATTACAAAAACTGATAGTAGAAAAATGCTTGGTTTTATGAATTCAATCACCGACCATTTAATTAGTAGAATGTATAGTTATGAAAATTTTGAAGACATTGATTTGGAAGAAGAAGAAAATATATTAATGAACTTTGTACATGGAAGTAAGAACATTTTTATGCCTGTTTCTTATTGGGGAAATTATTTTATAGGGGAAGATCCATTTCGTAATTTTCATGAATTGAAAAATGAAGAAAACAGCATTCAATTAATTCCAAACGAAAACAAATTGAGTAGGAGTGAAGACTTGCACATGGAAAACCAACTGATGAAACTTCAAATTGAAGATTTTTTGGGAGGACAAATTATGGGTGGAAATGAACTAGAATTACCTGCAGAAATTGAAAATTTGTTTTTGAAAAACATCATTGAATTTGAAAAACAATCGAAGCAAGTAAAGAAAGTGAAAATTGTTGAATTGTTAGGAAAACATACTTTTAAACCGGTAGCCGATTTAAACCCCAAACAGCTAAAAACAGCCCTTGACAAAGCATTTGCGTTGCTTGCAAAAAACAATATTAACTTAGATTTTTTGGCTGAATACAGTGATGAAATTAAGTATAAATTTATTTCGGAAGAATTAATTCATGAAGAAGCGCAAATGATGAATATGCCTGGCATGATTATGCATTTTATTTATGAAGAGTTTCATCCTAATAAAGATTTTGATATAAGAAATAGAATTAAACATTTTTTGTTTACGTTATTTGAAAATGAAGAAGGTGAAAACAATTATCAATTTTCTTGTAAAGAAGAATTTAGGTTAAACAATGAGTATATTACTTTGAATGAATTAAAAATAAAAGCAAATCAATTGCATTTATTTCACGACATAGAAACAATAGATGATTTCAAGGTAAAACAAATTTTATTTAACAAAGAAAACAAGAAAGCTAAAGTGATTGGCCACCTTGAAATTAAAATAGTAGGAAGCAAAACAAAAACCAAAATTCCAATTACATTTTTTGCTGAAATTAGCAATGATTGGTGGGAATTAACAGGTTTGGATTTTGAATGGTTTAATTAAAATAGGCAACTCTCAAATCATTTGGAGTTGTAGTGTATGGTAGCCTCAACGGGAATCGAACCCATATCGAGCGTTTAGGAAACGCTAATTTTATCCATTAAACTATGAAGCCAAAAAAAGAAAAGCTAATGTTTAAATTAGCTTTTCTTTTTATAATATATAATATGAATTTTAGTTTGCTTTTAAGCCTAAAATTTCAGCCATTTTTGAGCCTATTTCTGCAGGAGAATCAACTACATGAATTCCACATGAAGCCATAATTTTCATTTTAGCAGCAGCAGTATCATCATGTCCGCCAACTATTGCGCCAGCATGACCCATTCTGCGGCCAGCAGGAGCAGTTTGTCCAGCTATAAATCCTACCACAGGTTTTTTGTTTCCGTTAGCTTGAATCCAACGTGCTGCATCAGCTTCGTAACTTCCACCTATTTCGCCAATCATAATAATTGCATCTGTTTCTGGGTCGTTCATTAATAATTCAACTGCATCTTTGGTTGGTGTTCCAATAATTGGATCTCCACCAATTCCAATGGCAGTAGAAATTCCTAAACCAGCTTTTACTATTTGGTCAGCGGCTTCGTAAGTTAAAGTTCCCGATTTTGAAACAATACCAATTCTTCCTGCTTTAAAAACAAAACCGGGCATAATACCAACTTTGGCCTGACCTGGTGTAATAACACCTGGGCAATTTGGCCCTATTAATGTACATCCACGAGATTTGATATATTCTTTTACAGGAATCATATCTGCTACCGGAATTCCTTCAGTTATGCATAT
>JBIILW010000078.1:0-7399 GCA_044338265.1 Bacteroidia bacterium
AACCTTTGCGCCCACCCAATATAGGTTCCCAAGTTTTAGTATCAGGAATTTTCAAATTTGCTTTTTCTATAAAAGGCGTAATGTTTGCCATCCAACGAGTTTTCAAGGCTTCTTCGCCTTCAAAAATATTTTCGCTTTGCAATTCTTTTTCAAAATCACCAGCTTCAAACATGCCTAATGCATAGTTCCAACTTTCGTTCAGTGCAGTTTGCATTCTGGCTTTACTTTCTTCCGTTCCATTTCCTAATTTTACTACCCAAGTATTGGCATGAAAAACATGGTATTTTAATTCACCTTTTATTTTTTTCGCTACTTGAGCCAATGGCTCAAAGCTAGAATTGGCAAGCATTTCAAAACGCAATTGGTCGGCATGGTCAAATAGAAAATGACGCATGATAGAAAAGTCATATTCGCCATTTGGCAATTCTACAAATTGTGAGCAATGCATTTTATTGGCATCGCGCATGAATGCATTGGTGTCGGGTTCGTCTTCACCTAATTGGTGCAATATTTCAAACAATGCACCCGCTTGTCCAATTTTGTCTTGTGCCATAGATGAAAATGCAATGTCTTCTTCTAAAATTGGACCTAGGCCAGTCCATTCGCTGTTTCTATGACCAATAATTAATAAATCATCAGCCATTTTATATAATAATTCTTTGATTGCTGTTACGTTCATATTTTTTATATTTAAAGATTTGAAAGATTACAAAAATTACAAGGTTGTTTTTAATCTTTCTCCCGATTAATCGGGATTACAACCTTGCAATCTTTTAATTATTTTACCTTGTTTTCTTTCTTATATTTATTAATCATTTCCATTACTTTATAGCCACCAGCTTCTCGGTATTGTTTACTTGGAACTGTTTCAAAAATATCGGCATCATCGTAATCCGAAGCAAAAACATTGCTAGTTTTTACCACCCAAATATTTACGCTTACACCTCTTCGGCCATATTGTTCTTTACCAAAAAGTAAAGCCATTTCGTTGTTTGGAGCATGCACTATTCCTACATGTTCATGTTGTTCGCCACGTTTTTTTTGATGAAAAACTTCGTAAGTTTCCCATTGATCCATTTCAGCAAGCGGATTGATTGGATTATTTTCTTCTATTTGTTCACGAGAAATTCGTGGATCTAATGATTTTATCATGTGTGTTATTACAAGGTTTTGAAAGATTGAATGATTACAAAAATTATTTGTTTGATTTGTTTTGATGATTGCTTAAATATTTTAAAAAGTTCTTTATGCTTTTAGATATTAGAATTACATCTTCTATTAGTTTTTTATGTGTTACTTCATCTATTTGTTTAGTTCTATAAAAAGCATGTATCATACTTCTAACTTCTCCAGCCGATCCTTTTGAATATCTTAAAAATCGCATAAATTGAAGATTGTTTTCATACTCAAAACCTTCAGCTATATTATTCGAAATCGAAAGTGTAGCTCTTTTCAATTGGTCTTTTGCAGAAAAATCATTTTTAAGATTACTGTTTTCACATTTTGAATAAACTTCTACATATAAATCAATAGCTTTATTCCAAATTTCTAAGTCTTCAAAAGTCTCTATTTTAGCCATTCTTTTTATATTTCAAGGTTGAAAAGATTGATTCCTAGTAATTCTTCAATCTTTCCAACATTGTAATTTTTGTAATCTTTGCAATTCCTTAAGCCAAAGGAGTTACGTATTTTTCTGATTTATTTAACAAAGCTGCTCTTACCCATCTTCCTTTTTCCTCAGCCATTCTGCGAACCGCCAAACGCTCCGCATTACAAGGACCTCCGCCATTGATAACGCGTTTAAATTCGTCCCAATCTGGTTCAGTATATTCCCATAATTTTGTCTCTTCGTTTTTAATTAAATTTACATCAGGAAGCACCAATCCTAAATCCCAAATTTTAGGAACATACATGTTTAAAAACTGTTGACGCATATCATCGTTCGTTGCCATTTTAACTTTCCATTTCATTAGTATAGTTGTATGGTTCGAAATTTTATCGCTAGGGCCAAAAAAATGCATAATTGGCGGCCACCAACGGGTTAAAGCTTCTTGCACCATTTGACGTTGAAAAGGTGTTCCAGTTGCTAAAGTTACCACATTGTGATGACCATATTTTAAATGAAAACTTTCCTCCGTGCAAATTCTGTCTAAAGCACGTCCGTATGGACCGTAACTACCTTTGGCATTTGCTACTTGATTAATAATTGCACCCGCATCAATTAACCAAGCTATTACACACGAATCAGCCCAGGTTAAAGCAGGATAATTAAAAACATTAGAGTATTTTGATTTACCAGTAATCAAATCGTTGATCATGGCCTCACGGCTTTTTCCCAAAGTTTCGGCAGCACTGTAAAGCAATTGTGCGTGGCCCACTTCGTCTTGTACTTTAGCCATTAAAGCTAACTTACGTTTAAAACCTGGAGCGCGAGTAATCCAAGTACCTTCTGGCAATGCACCTATAATTTCAGAATGCGCATGTTGCTCTATCATTCTAATTAATTGTTTCCTATATTCTTTAGGCATCCAATCTTTAGGTTCTATTTTTTCACCACGGGCTATTCGTGCTTCAAATTCTGCTAATTTAATTGGGTCTTCACCATCAAGAATTGATAGTGGCTTTTCGTTTGGATCAATGTAAGCGTTTCCGTACATAATATAGTTTTTAGTTGTTTGTTGTCAGTTGATAGTTGATAGTTGATAGTTGATAGTTTTTGTTAAAGACGCTGCATGCAAAGTCTTTACCTATTTAAAGTTATTTTTTTTCTTAATCCTCCTAAAATAAAATTACTTAGTTTTTCAGCTATTTCAGCAGCATTCATTTTGCCATCGGGTTTATACCATTCGTTCACAAAATTAATGGTTGAAAGAATGCTTAATACTGCAAATTTTTTGTCCACAAAATCAAAAATATCTTCATTTTCTCCATCAATAATGATAATGGTAAATTGATTTTCATATTGATCTCTTAGCATTTTAAATTTACTTAAATTGGGTTCGTTTAAGTTACGCCATTCTTGTAAAAAAACTGCCGATTTATTTTGGTTCAGGGTAATTGTTTCTATGTGTAATTTTATTGCTAATCGCAATTTTTCTTCTGCATTAAAGTAAATGTCGTTTACTTCTTTTGCGTTCAAAATAAATTTATTGGCCATATCAAAACAAATGGTTTCCAATAATTCTTCTTTTGATTTTACATGGTGGTAAATGCTAGCGGCTTCAATTCCAAGTTCTGCCGCCAAGTCGCGCATGGTGGTACCTATGTACCCCTTTTTGCGGAATAATTTTGCAGCAGTTTCTGTAATTTGTTCTTTTCTGTTGATGATCAGTGATTCAGCCATAACCTAACAATTGTTAGGCAAATATAAAAATTTAGAATTAATATCCAAATTTTTTATACAAATGCTTAATTTATGATGGTAATTTTATAAAAAAACAAAAAAGAAACAGGAACTATTTTCTATATTTAGCCAAAACCTTTTCAATGATTTCGGCAGTTTCATCTTTGTAGTTTACATTTATTGGCTTTCCATTGTCGAGCCATAATTGGGTTTTTTGGTAAAAATCTTCTTCTATCTTTTTAACTCTTGTTCCTCCCAATAATTTAAACGCTTTGGCATTACACTTTTGCTCATACTGATTTGCCATTGGAATACACATTACTTTTTTACCCAAAAAACTTGCTTCAGCAGGACTTTCAAATCCTCCATTGGTAATAAGTCCATTGCTACTAGCGAGACTTGCTATAAAATCTTTGTTTAAAACAGGTTTAATGGTCACATTTTTATTAGCGATTGCTTTTTTGGTATGCTTGCTAAAAACTTCAAACTTTATATCAGGAATTTTATTAAAATGTTTTAGTAATATTTCTTCGGAATAGGCTGGTAAATAAACGGTAATATGTTGCTGATTGGTAATTTCCATTTGCCTTACTTCACTCCTAATTACTGGTGTGTGAATAAAATCATCGTAAGTATCGAAATGAAAAGCCACTTTATCGGTGCAGGGTGCGTAGGTTTTCAACACACTTTCGCCAAACTTTTCTTTATTTTTTACGCGTGGAGTTAGCTTACTTAAAAAGGCAGCTTGATGACTAAAAGCCACACAGTTTAAATCATGAATTTTACAAGCCCAAGCACTTACTGGTTCGTAATCGTTGATTACTAAATCGTAGTTTTTTACTGGAATTTGATAAATGTCTTTGATGAATTTTACAGGATGTAAATTTTTAATGCTGTCACCAAAATCTATTCCGCCACTTTTACCAAAAGTAAAACCAACACCTTTCAACTTGTATTTTATTTCGTAAGGTAATTGCACATCCGACTGCGTTCCACTTATTAAAATATCTAAATCACATTGTTGTTTTAAAAAAGGAATAACCTCGCGAGCCCTACTTATGTGGCCATTTCCAGTTCCTTGAATTGCGTATAATACTTTCATTTTAAAGTTATTTAAACCATGATTGCACATCAATATTAAACAAATTTTGCAGCGCTATAATTAGTAAAGCCCAAAAACTTAACGATATAAACATCACTAATTTTATATGCCATTTATTTTTTTCTATTGCTCTGCAAATTAGAGTTCCTACCGGCATTGAAATAATAGTTGGCGTTACCAATGCAATGCCATAAATGCCCCATGTTCGAGAAAAATGGACCATTTTTCTTATGTTTTTATTTATTTTTATGTGAATAATAAGCGGCTTTGGCTTTACTAATTTTGCTTTTAAAAGCAATATAAAATCCCATAAATACAAATAAATAAATACGCCTAACATGCCACCACCAACAGTACTTAGGTAAAAAATGATTGGCGAAAAATTATATGTCAATGCCATTCCTAGCCCAATAATAAATTTAATGGTGCACACCAGTGTTACACTTATTATTTGCCAGTAATCATTCATTTTATTTGTCTATTTTTAAGCATCAATATTAGCAATTGTTTTTGAAATATTGGCGATGTTATTGTAAAAATAATCTTCTAAAAAACCGTCTGACGCCTTGCCACGCTTTGCCAATACGCAATCGTCTGACGGTAGTTATACCAAAAATAAATCAGCAGCAATTCCATCTGCCAAAAATTTCCCTTTTGATGTAGTAAGTAGAATATTATTATTAATTACTAACAAATCTTGGTCAATAAACTTAGCCGCTTCTTTTATCAATCTTTGTTTTTCTGATTCGCCAAATTGCAAAGCAATCAAGTTTAAATCGCAACCCCAAATGGTGCGCAAACCAGTCATGATGTATTCGTTTATTTGGTTATTAATTGTTAAAATTTCATCAGTTATTTCCAACTCATTTTTTGCTAAAGCATTCAAATATTTTTGATTATTAGCCACATTCCAACTCCTAGAAATTGCATTAAACGAATGTGCTGAAGGGCCAATTCCTAAGTAATGTTTACCTTTCCAATAGTTGCTGTTATGCTTTGCAAAAAAATCAGGTTTTGCAAAATTGCTTATTTCATAATGAACAAATCCATTTGCTGTTAAAGTATTTACCAAAATATCAAATTGCTCAGCAGCTTTTTCCTCATTGGTGTCGGCATATTTTCCTTTTTCTATCATGATTGCCAAAGCTGTTTTTGGCTCTACAGTTAGCGCATAACTACTGATGTGATTTACACCTAAATTCAATGCTTTTTGAATATTTTGCAACCAATTTTCATCGCTTAATCCAGGAGTTCCATATATCAAATCGATGGTGATGTTTTCAAACCCTTTTTGCTTTGCCATGGCAATGGCATTTTCAGCTTCATTGGCATTGTGTGCGCGGTTCATCCATTTTAAATCATCGTCAAAAAAACTTTGAACACCAATGCTTAATCTGTTAATGGGAGTATGCTTAAATTCCGCTAGCTTTTCTTCGCTTAAATCATCAGGATTTGCCTCCAATGTTATTTCAGCATTGGGCTGAATGGTAAAATGGTTTTCAATGGTTTCAAAAATTTGCAACAATTGTTTTTGATTTAATAAACTAGGTGTACCACCACCAAAATAAATGCTTTGCAGGTTTTTGTCTTGTAAATAATTTTGCCTTAAGTCAATTTCTTTGCAAATGGCATTCACCATTTCCGCTGTATTTTTTAGTTGCGTTGAAAAATGAAAATTGCAATAAAAACAACGTTGTTTACAAAAAGGAATATGGATATAAATGCCTGACAAATTAATTAGAATTTTTGGTGCAATTTACGCTTAAATAATGGAACTCGATATATGATATTATCAAAACAAAAAAACGCCAAAATCAATGAAGATTTTGGCGTTTTTGGTATTAGAATTTTTATTAAAATTATAAATTTCCAACCATGTTTTCTGGTTTTACCCAAGCTGTAAATTCTTCACTGGTTAAGTAACCTAATTCTACCGCTGCTTCGCGCAATGTTTTGTTTTCTTTGTGTGCTTTTTTAGCAATTTTAGCTGCTTTCTCATAGCCAATGTGTGGATTTAAAGCGGTTACCAACATCAAAGAATTTTCTAAATGACGTTGAATCACTTCGTTGTTTGCAGTAATTCCAATGGCACATTTGTCGTTAAACGAAACACATGCATCGCCAATTAAACGCGCGCTTTGCAACACGTTTGCAGCCATTACAGGTTTAAAAACATTCAATTCAAAATGTCCGTTCATGCCACCAACGGTAACGGCTACATCGTTACCAATTACTTGCGCACAAACCATGGTCATGGCTTCTGGCTGTGTTGGGTTTACTTTGCCCGGCATAATTGACGAACCTGGTTCGTTGTCAGGAATAACTATTTCACCAATTCCACTTCTTGGCCCTGATGAAAGCATGCGAATGTCGTTGGCAATTTTCATTAATGAAACTGCGGTGCGTTTCAATGCACCACTTAATTCAACCATGGCATCGTGTGCTGCCAATGCTTCAAATTTATTGGGAGCAGTTACAAAAGGAAATCCTGTAAAATCAGCAATTTTTTTAGCCACTAATACATCATAACCTTTTGGTGCATTTAATCCAGTTCCAACAGCGGTGCCGCCTAATGCCAATTCTTGAATCATTACCAAAGCACCTTTTATGCATCTAATCGAGTTGTCAATTTGTTGTACATAACCGCTAAATTCTTGGCCTAAAGTTAAAGGAGTAGCATCCATAAAATGGGTTCTACCAGTTTTAACAATGGTTTTAAATTCTTTTGCTTTTGCGTCTAAAGTATTGCGGAGCAATGTTAAACCAGGCAAAGTAATTTCTACTGCTTGCTTATAAGAAGCAATGTGCATGGCAGTAGGAAAAGTATCGTTACTTGACTGCGATTTGTTTACATCATCGTTTGGATGTAACACTTTATTTTCGTCTAATAAATTTCCACCATTTACAACATGTGCACGGTTAGCAATTACCTCGTTTGCGTTCATGTTACTTTG
>JBIILW010000079.1:0-7385 GCA_044338265.1 Bacteroidia bacterium
CAAATCCCAAAACAAATCCTGAAATAATTTGCGAAATATTGTGTGCATTTGCAAATAACCTAGCCGATGCAACTATGCCTGCAATTAAAACAATGCCTGCAATCATTAATCGTAAATCTATATAATTGGTAAAATTTGCTATGACTAATAATCCTAACATAGCGCCAATACTTGCCATGTGAACACTTATTTTCCAAAAAATATTTATCACTGAAATGCTAATTACAGTTCCAATTCCTGCTAATAAATATTTTAATAACAGGGAAGAAACACCTACTTTTTGCAATAAATAAAAACTGAAAATATACCCCATTGCAGTAGCAATATAAGGCCATTTTCTGTCTTTTTTATCTTCCATTTGTATGCTGCTTATACTATTTGTTATTTTCAACAAACCAACAAGCACCAAAGGAATAATGACAGTTAAACTTACTATTACAGAAATAATTGTACTTTTTGCTTGATAGCTCATGGCGGCTAATGAAGGAAAAAGTACAAATAATAAAAGTAAACTTGCAATATTTATAAATACTGGATGAAATAAAGTTGAAATTACTAATTGGGTATTTTTATTCATGTTATTTTACTGCCACCACACTAATTTCTACATTTGCATTTAAAGGTAATTTTACCACTTGTACAGTTTCTCTTGCAGGAAAATCAGTGGTAAAAAAAGAACCATAAACTTCGTTAATGGCAGCAAAATCGCCTAAGTTGGTACAATAAATAGTTGATTTAACCACATTTGAAAAATCCATATTTGCTGCTAATAAAATTGCCTTTAAGTTTTGCATTACTTTGGCAGTTTCCGCTTTAATATCTGTTTGAATCATTTCACCTGTAACTGCATCCTTAGCAACTTGACCACTGGTATAAAGTGTATTTCCTATTAAAACTGAATGGCTGTATGGACCAATTGGAGCGGGAGCATTTGCACTAGTAATAATTTTCTTTTCCATTTTTGTATGTTTATTAGTTTTGTTAGTTTTAATTTGCTGCGAATATGAGAATTTTGGCAAAAGGAAACAGTAAAAGATCAGAAGAGTTGAAACAAAAACTTTCATTGCTTGATTTTGAGGTTAATTATATTGACGAAAATACAACCTTTATTTTAAATGATGACAATTTTGATGCAATTTTTGACTTAAACTTTGATGACAATGATCAGTCATCGTTTTTGGATTATGGTAATTTAAGGAATACACCCGTATTTATAAGTGCTGTAAAAAATAGTTTGGCACAAATGGTTTTTGAAAAAAATGCCAATATTCAATTTCCATTATTTGGAATAAATAGCATTGAAACATTTTTGAACAGAAATTTATTAGAAGTTAGCATGCTAAATGCCAGTAATGAACAATTATTAATTGCTACTTTAGGTAAACTCAATTGGGAATATAAATTAGTAAAAGACAGGGTTGGAATGGTAACGCCAAGAGTAGTTTGCATGCTTATTAATGAAGCTTGTTACACGCTTCAAGAAGGCACCGCAAGCATGGCCGACATAGATATTAGCATGAAGTTGGGAACTAATTATCCTTTTGGCCCATTTGAATGGGCCGATAAAATTGGTATCAAAAACGTGTATGAAATTTTGGAAAACCTTTATAACGATACCAAAGATGAGCGTTATAAAATTTGCCCACTTTTAAAAACTCATTATTTATTAAAACAAAATTTTAACTTCTAAGCTTTATAGTTAAAAGCAATTCATACCATTGAAAAAAATAAACATCCTAGTCATCCTTTTTGTATGTATTACAATTAAAGTGATTGCTCAACCAAATATTGTTAAAAATAACGCCTTTGGCCCAGCTACTATTTTAGCTTCCTTTGTTGACAGTAAAACCAATAAACCAATTGAATATGTTACAGTATCTTTGATAAAAACTACTGATTCTGCCATTGTAAATGGAACTACAACCACCAAAAAAGGTGAAATAAAATTAGAAAATATTGCCTTTGGAGCTTATAAACTGAAAGCTACATTTATTGGTTATAAAGCTTTAACAACTCCCGCATTTTACATTACGCCAAAGGAATTAATCAATGATTTGGGTGCTTATAAATTAGACCCGAATACTAAAAATTTAAAAACAATAGAAGTAGTAGGTGAACGGAACGATTTTAACAATCAATTGGATAAAAAGACTTACACCGTTGGTAAAAATATTACTAATATAGGTGGCTCTGCGACCGATATTTTACAAAATATTCCTTCGGTAAATGTGGATATAGACGGAAAAGTAAGTTTGCGAGGAAGTGAAAACGTAACCGTTTTAATTGATGGTAAACCAAGCACATTAACTGGTGCTAACAGACAAGCTATTTTACAACAATTACCCGCAAATGCAATCAGTGAAGTAGAAATTATTACCAATCCCTCGGCTAAATATGATGCTGATGGAATGGCAGGAATTATTAATATAAAAACAAAGAAAGACAAGCTTAAAGGTTTTAATGCAAACACACAAGTTACAACCGGAACTAACGACAAATATTCGTTCAATATTGGTTTAAATAATAGAACAACTAAATATAATTTATTTGGCAATTACTCCTTCCGACATGAACGCAGATATAACTTTGGCAACAGCGAACAGTTTAACCGTTTTGATACCATCAAATATTCATTTAAAAGTAATAATGATGGTTATAATTTAAACGATTTTCATACAGGAAGAGCAGGAATTGAATATTATTTAAATAACCACAATACGGTGGGTTTATCAACTGGAATTAGTAGCAATATTTCATCAAAAACTGAAACTTTTTATTACAATTATTTTGACAGTGTGGGTTCATTTACTCAGTATTTTAACAGAAATAATTTTTCAACGGATAATAATTTAACACTTGATGCCAGTTTAGATTATAAACGTACAACTCCAAAAAATAAATCGGAACTTTCTGCTAGCGCAACTGTTAGTTCAAATATAAAAAACGCTAATGAAGCTTATAAAACCAACTTTGATATTATTGCTTCGCAACGAAATACGAACAGCTCAAATTTTACTAATTTCATAGCCCAAGTTGATTATATTTATCCATTAAAAAATGGAAAATTTGAAACTGGCGCAAAAAACACCAATCGAGTAATTGATAATAACCAACAAGGTTTTAGGTATAATTTTGGAAATAGTGAATATTGGCAAGATTCGTTAATTAGTAATCACTTCATATATAACGAAAACATTACAGCCGCTTACGCAATATATACGGGTAAAAAGCAAAAATTTGATTACCAACTTGGCTTACGTTCGGAGCTTACCAATATTGATGGAAATTCAAAAACTACTGCAACAACATTTAATAATAACTACTTTAATTTTTTTCCAAGTGGTTTTGTTAAATATGCTTTGAGCAAAACTCAAGACTTACAAATAGGATACAGCCGAAGAGTAAACAGACCTGGATTTGAATCATTAAATCCATTTATAGATTTCAGCGATTCATTGAATTTACGCCAAGGAAATCCTAAAATTAAACCAGAGTATATTCATAGTTTAGAATTAAATTATTTAACCCAAATAAATAAACTGAATTTAAGTGCTACTTTATATTACCGCTATACCGATAATATGATAGCAAGATACAGAAGTGTAAATCCTGCAACTGGCCAATCGCTGATGACATATTTTAACTTTAACTCATCGGAAAATACTGGAGTAGAAGCCATTATTAGGTACAGTTTTGTAAAGTTAGGAAACTTAATGCTTAGTGGAAATTGGTATAGAAATGTAATCAATGGTAGCAATGTTTTGAGTGACTTGCAGTCGGATATTACTACTTGGAATGTGCGTTTTACTTATAATTTACCCTTACCAAAAGCCTTTTATCTTCAAGCAAATGGCATGTACATGGCACCTATGAAATTTGGACAAGCGACCATCAGTGGAATGAATGGTGCGGACATTGGTTTGCGCAAAGATTTTATGAAAAGTAAAATGCAACTTGGTTTAAACTTAAGCGATGTATTTAATATTAGGCAATTCAATATGGTAATAGAAGGCAGTAATTTTAACTCAGAAGCCATGCGTAAAAGAGAAAGTAGAATTCTTACTTTTTCACTTACTTACAGATTTGGTAGCAATGAAAATCCTTTTACTAAGAAAAAACCTAACATGGGTGCGCCAACTGAAAACATGGACATGGGGTTTTAATAAGTAAGAAATTTTTAACAAAATAACTTTTATAAACTTTTTATATTTACACACTTTTTAAAACAACAATTATGAAAAATATATTTTTAATTATTGCTACATTATTTACCCTCAATTGCTTTGCACAGCAGGAACATCCTACACTTATTAAAATGAAAGCTGGTTATTATTTATACTTAGATAATGGATTGGAGCAAATTGATTTGTTTAAGAAAATAGATGTAAGTCGTAATTTTTTTAAAGTTGGAAACGCCCGATTGGTATTGTCGCCAAAAATTGGAAACTTAGCCCGTAAAAACTGTTTAACTGGATTTTCGCTATTACTTAAAAACGCTAATATTGCTGAACCTGATGGAAAAACAAAAAATACTTTTCCAATTAAGGGAAACTTTTTTGGTAAAGAATGTAACCAAGCCATCTCTATTTTACCAAAAGGAAGTGTATTAACATTTACTGAAGTTGATTTATCTATAACAGACCTAGACGGCCCAAATTTAAAAGGTGTTCGCCCTAAAAAACCTGGACAATTACCAATTGGATTTACTGTTTATATCAATGATTAGTTTACTTGTCAATTCGAGAGTTAATTTAAGAATATTATACCTTGTTCAACTCCGTTATTATTTACGATTTTTGTAAACAAAAATTTTCAATAAAATAAAAAAACAATTAGAAAATTAGAAAACATAGCTTTTGATGGAGGAAACCAAATGCTATTTTAAATTTATAATCTAAGTTCCAGAAGAACGATATATTTATAGCAACGGGTTTTAACCCGTTGGAAAAATATACGCAACCTTATTTACAAAAACCCTCAAAAAATATGCGCAAAGCCTTAGGCTTTGCGCATATTTTTTGAGGGTTTTTGTTGTTTTGTTTTTATTAAAACCACCAGTTTCACTGGTGGCTATTCATATTAAACTCCGCTGGAGTTTTTCTTTTTATGCTTCATAACTTAAAGCATTACGTTTATCAATTAAAATTCTAATAATTATACAAAAATAATATAGCCTGTCATTACGAAGTCATAATATTTTGTTGTGAGTTACTATTTGTATTTATATGAAAATATTGTTCAAACTCCATCAACTAAAAACTAACAACTGACAACTATAAACTGACAACTATCTAATTCCAAACCTTAGTTCCTTCGGTACAGTTTTTACAAATGTCAATTTCCTTGCGGCTTTTTAAAATAGCTGTTCTAAAACGATTGTATTGTTCGTTTTGCCAAACCGCTTTAAAACTAAAGTCCGATACATTTCCAAATTGATGCGTAGCATCTTTATCAAAACAACAAGGAACTACTAATCCATCCCAAGTAATTACACTTCCTCTCCACATGCGCCAACATTGGTTCAACAGTTTGTTTTTTATTTTATAACCATCTTCAGTTTTGGTATATCTACTCAAATCTTCGTTGGTAGGAATAAAATTATCGCTGGTTTCATAATCGTAAATTTGCGCAGTTTTTATGCCTAATTCATCTACTCCAATTTTTTTTGCTAACTTTTTTATTTCAGGAATTTGATGTTCGTTGTGCTTAAAAGCAATGAATTGCCAAATAATATGTGGGGTTTTTAAACCCAATTCTTTTTTCCATTTCAATAAATTTTCAGTTCCCTCAATAACCTTATCTATGTTCCCTCCTATTCGGTATTTACTATAAGTATCTTGGGTAGTTCCGTCTATTGATATTATCAATCTGTCTAATCCCGATTGAACAGTGGCCTTAGCCATATCAGAAGTAAAATAATGTGCATTGCTACTGGTAGCAGTATAAATATTTTTAGCAGCAGCATATTTTACAAACTCTAAAAAACTGGTATTCAAAAAAGGTTCACCTTGAAAATATAAAACCAACCAAATCAAATCCTCGTGAATTTCGTCAATTATTTTTTTATAAAGCTCCAAGTTTAACATGCCAGTATTACGGGTAAATTCCCTTAAACCACTTGGGCACTGAGGACAACGCAAATTACAACTGGTGGTAGGTTCTATTTCCATGGTTAATGGCATTCCCCAGTGAATAGGTTTTTTGAAAGCTTTTGAAATATAATAACTACTCAAAAGTTTGGTAGCATTGAGCAAACGCCTGCCGTTTAATTTTGAAAATAAGTTAATTCCGTCTGTAATATTTCTGTTCATGTAGCTTTGCAATAATATTACTTAATTATTAAATTTTAAGATTCAATTTTATCTGGTGCGGTTTTGCATAACTCACTTCTGGGCTCTGCACTCGCTCGCATCTTGCGAGTGTGAGTTCATTTGGCGTCCCGCCTAACAAAAGCTAATTGAGTTTTTCAAACGAATAATAAAATGAAACTTTTATTTTAAAATTACCAATTTTTGGTAACTTTGAAAAAATAAAAATAAAAATATGGGACGAAATACATCGGTTTCTTTAGGAGATTATTTTGAAAATTTTGTGGACGATAGGGTTTTGGAGGGCAGGTATAAAAATGCAAGCGAAGTGATTAGAGCGGGTTTAAGGTTATTAGAAGGAGAAGAAAATAAAGCACATTTACTTAAAAAAGCAATCAATGCAGGCATTGAAAGCGGAATTGCTGAAAACTTTAACCCTAAAAAACACCTTGAATTGTTAAAAGCAAAAAAGAGAAATGCCTAAATATCATTTAACAAATAAAGCTGTTGATGATTTATCCGAAATTTGGGATTATACTTATGAAGTTTGGTCCGAAAATCAAGCTGACAAATATTACTATGAATTGCTTGAAGACTGCAAAGAATTATCAGAAAATCAAATTTTAGGTAAAAATTACATTGAAATTGAGAAAGAAATTTTTGGTTACCTATCTGGCCAACATATCATATTTTACAGAGTTATAAATGAAAAAGAAATAGAAATTATTAGATTTCTTCATGCTAGCATGGATTTAAAAAATAGAATCCAAGAATAAATATCCCAATCACTCGCTCGCATCTTGCGAGTGTGAGTTCATTTGGCGTAACGCCTAACTTAAATTTTTAGTTTTTAAAAACAATAACCCTTCGGCAGGCTCAGGGTGACAGCAAATTTTGGCAATCGAAAGATGCGAGCGAATGCGGGGCGTATTGCAGCTGAAATTGTTGTTGGTGCCGCTGCGCTAAAACACCCTTTAGACTTGCAGTGAGAATAAAATATATTATTTTTATAAAATAATATTCTCACAACAGAGAGCAGAAGAGGTACTTAAGAAAACACCAAGGTTTTGATACCTA
>JBIILW010000003.1:0-18038 GCA_044338265.1 Bacteroidia bacterium
ATGATGGTGCTGCTACTATGGACTGGATGGTTCAAGAACAAGAAAGAGGTATAACAATTACTTCTGCGGCTACTACCGTTTTTTGGAAGTACCGTGATCAACAATACCATATCAATATTATTGATACTCCTGGTCACGTTGATTTCACAGTAGAAGTTAATCGTTCTTTACGTGTTTTGGATGGTTTAGTATTTTTATTTAGTGCAGTTGATGGTGTTGAGCCTCAATCTGAAACTAACTGGAGACTAGCAAATAATTACAACGTAGCTCGTATTGGTTTTGTTAACAAAATGGATAGAGCTGGTGCAGATTTCTTAATGGTTGTGAAACAAGTTCGCGACATGTTAGGAAGTAATGCAGTTCCTTTACAATTACCAATTGGTGCGGAAGACAATTTCACTGGAGTTATTGATTTAATCAATTTCAGAGGAATGGTTTGGAATGAGCATGATAAAGGTATGACTTACAAAGAAGTTCCAATTCCAGCAGACATGATGGATGAGGCTTTAGAGTGGAGAGAAAAATTATTAGAAGCAGTTTCAGAATACGACGATAATTTATTGGTTAAATTCTTTGATGATCCTTCTTCAATTTCTGAAAGAGAAATATTAGATGCCTTGCGTAAAGCTTGTTTAGATATGAAGATTGTACCTATGGTATGTGGTTCTTCTTTTAAAAACAAAGGTGTTCAAACAATGTTGGATTTGGTAATGGAATTAATGCCTAGTCCAATGGATAGAAAAGAAGTTATTGGTACTAATCCTGACACCGGTTTAGAGGAAACTCGTAAACCAGATTACAACGAACCTTTTGCAGCATTAGCATTTAAAATTGCTACTGATCCTTTTGTTGGTAGATTAGCATTCATGAGAGCTTATTCTGGTAAATTAGATGCAGGTTCTTATGTACTAAATAACAGAAGTGGAAATAAAGAACGTATTTCACGTATTTTCCAAATGCATGCTAACAAGCAAAATCCAATTGAAAGCTTAGGCGCTGGAGATATTGGAGCTGCAGTAGGATTTAAAGATATAAAAACTGGTGATACGCTAAGTGATGAAAAATTCCCTATAGTATTAGAATCAATGAATTTTCCTGAACCAGTTATTGGTTTAGCGGTTGAACCAAAAACTCAAACAGATTCTGATAAATTAGGTATGTCATTAGCTAAATTAGCTGAAGAAGATCCTACATTCCGTGTTAAAACAGATGAAGATTCTGGTCAAACAATTATTTCTGGAATGGGTGAATTACACTTGGAAATTATTGTTGATAGATTAAGACGTGAATTTAAAGTTGAAGTTAATCAAGGTGCTCCACAAGTTTCATATAAAGAAACAATAACAGTTCCGGTTACTCACAGAGAATCTTACAAAAAACAATCAGGTGGTAGAGGTAAGTTTGCTGATATTCAATTTGAATTAATTCCTGGAGATCCAGAAAAATCAGGTTTAGAATTTGTAAATGAAATAGTAGGTGGATCAATTCCAAAAGAATTTATTCCTTCTGTAGAAAAAGGATTCAAAGCAGCAATGAATAATGGTGTTTTAGCAGGATTCGCAGTAGAAAGTTTAAAAGTTAGATTATTTGATGGATCATTCCACGCGGTGGATTCAGATTCAATGAGTTTTGAACTTTGTGCTAAAATTGCTTTCAAGGAAGCATCTAGAAAAGCAAAACCTGTATTACTTGAACCAATCATGAAATTAGAAGTATTGACCCCAGAAGAAAATATGGGTGATATAATTGGTGATTTAAATAGAAGACGTGGACAATTAGAAGGAATGGATAGTAGAGCAGGAGCACAAGTTGTAAGAGCAAAAGTACCTTTAGCAGAAATGTTTGGGTATGTAACTCAACTTAGAACCTTATCTTCTGGACGTGCATCATCTACAATGGAATTTAGTCACTTCGCTGAAGCTCCTAGAAATGTTCAAGAAGAAGTATTAGCAAAAGTTAACGGAAAAGCATAAGCTTAATAATATAATAATTGTGAGCCAAAAAATAAGAATTAAGTTAAAAAGTTTCGATTACAATCTAGTTGACAAGTCAGCAGAAAAAATCGTTAAAACTGTAAAAAGCACTGGTGCTATTGTAAGTGGTCCAATACCTCTTCCAACACAAAAGAAAATTTATACAGTATTACGTTCGCCTCACGTAAACAAAAAGGCTAGAGAACAGTTTCAATTATGTTCATACAAACGCATACTTGATATTTATAGTAGCACTGCTAAAACAGTAGATGCTCTTATGAAACTTGAATTGCCAAGTGGTGTTGATGTTGAAATTAAAGTTTGATCAATTATTAAAAGAAATTTAGACAGATAGATTATGTCAGGATTGATAGGAAGAAAAGTAGGTATGACTAGCGTATTTAACCAAGATGGTAAGCAAATGGCTTGCACCGTGGTTGAAGTAGGACCAAATGTTGTTACACAGGTTAAAACTGTAGAAACAGATGGTTACAATGCTATTCAATTAGCGTATGGTGATGCAAAAGAAAAAAACACACCCGCTGCACTAAAAGGAATATTTAAGAAAGCAAATACAACTGCTAAAAGAAAAATCGTTGAATTTAAAGGATTTGAAGTTCCTTTAACTTTAGGTGATGTTTTGATGGCTGATTTATTTGAAGTTGGAGAGTATGTAGATGTTGTTGGTACTTCAAAAGGTAAGGGTTTTCAAGGTGTTGTTAAAAGACATGGATTTGCAGGTGTTGGAATGGCTACTCACGGTCAACATGATCGTCAAAGAGCTCCAGGTTCAATTGGTGCATCCTCTGATCCTTCTAAAGTATTCAAAGGAATGAGAATGGCTGGTAGAATGGGTGGTGTTAGAGTGAAGAAAACGAATCTTCAAATTTTAAAAGTGTTGAAAGAGCAGAATCTTTTGGTAATTAAAGGATCAATTCCTGGTGCTAAAGGTTCATTTATATTATTGGAGAAATAAGAAGGATGGAATTAGCAATATTAAATACACAGGGCGCTGACACTGGTCGTAAAGTAGTTTTAAGCCAAGATATTTTTGGCATAGAACCTAACGACCATGCAATATATTTAGACATTAAACAATTTTTAGCTAACCAACGTCAAGGAACACATTCAGCTTTAGAAAAAAGTCAGATTAGTGGTTCAACTAAAAAACTTCATCGTCAAAAAGGTACCGGTGGTTCTCGTAAGGGAAGTATTAAATCTGGTACTAGAGTAGGTGGTGCACGTATTTTTGGACCAAGACCTAGGGATTACAGTTTTAAATTAAATAAAAAATTGAAACAATTGGCTAGAATGTCGGCATTTGCTTACAAAGCCAAAGATAACAATATTACTGTTTTAGAGAATTTTACTTTTGATTCTGCTAATACTAAAAATTATATCAATATTTTAAGTAACCTTCAATTAAGTAATGCCAAAACATTATTAATTATGGCTGATTACAACGATTTTATTTATAAATCTAGTCGTAATTTACCTAGAACTAAGGTTGTTACTGTTTCTGATGTAAATACTTATGAAATTTTAGATGCTCAAAAAGTAATTTTGATAGAAAATTCTTTAGGAGTTATTGATAACCTTTTTAATAAAATTAAGTAATGGGTATTCTTAAAAAGCCACTTATCACTGAAAAATTTAATCGTTTAAGTGAAAAATTTAATCAGTTTGCTTTTATCGTAGAGAAAAAAGCATCAAAACCTGAAATTATTAGTGAAATTGAAAAAATATATAGTGTAAACGTAACTGGTATTAGTACTATGGTTTACGCTGGTAAAGTTAAGTCAAGATCAACTAAACGCGGTCAGTTTACTGGCAAAAGAACAGCTTTCAAAAAGGCTATTGTTACACTTAAAGAAGATCAAAAAATTGACTTCTTCCAAAACGTTTAATAAACAAAATGGGAATTAGAAAATTTAACCCGATAACTCCAGGCACACGTTTTAAGTCTGCTAATACTTTTGAGGAATTAACAGCCTCAAAACCAGAAAAATCTTTAACATTTCCGTTAACTAAATCTGGTGGTAGAAATAATACTGGAAAAATGACAATTCGCTACGTAGGTGGTGGTCATAAAAGAAAATATAGACTAGTAGATTTTAAAAGATCTAAAGCTGGTGAGGCTAATGTATTGACAATTGAGTATGATCCAAATCGTTCTGCTCGTATTGCATTAATTCAATATGCTGATGGTGAAAAAAGTTATATTTTATCTCCAAAAAATTTACAAGTTGGTCAAGTAGTTCAAAGTGGAGCAGGTTCACCTCCGGAAATTGGTAATACTTTACCTATTTCTGAAATACCTTTAGGTTCTTTAATTCATAATATTGAATTATTACCAGGTAAAGGTGGTAAATTGGTTCGTTCTGCTGGTTCTTTTGCTCAATTATTAAACAGAGATGGACGTTATGCTACTGTAAAATTAGCATCAAGTGAAACTCGTATGATTTTAGTGGCTTGTTCTGCTACAATTGGTCAAGTTTCAAATCCAGATCATAACTTAGAAAGAAAAGGTAAAGCTGGTGCTAACAGATGGAGAGGTGTAAGACCACGTACTCGTCCAGTAGCGATGAATCCAGTAGATCATCCTATGGGTGGTGGTGAAGGTAGAGCTTCTGGTGGACATCCTCGTTCTCGTAACGGTATTAAATCAAAAGGTTATAAAACACGTACACCTAAAAAATATTCAAATAGATTTATCATCGAAAAGCGTAAGAAGTAATAGAATATGGCTCGTTCACTAAAAAAAGGTCCTTTCATTGATTTCAAACTTGAAAAAAAGGTTGATGTTATGAATGAGGCTAAGAAAAAATCTGTAATTAAAACTTGGAGTCGCAGATCAATGATATCTCCAGAATTTGTAGGACATACTTTTGCTGTTCATAATGGCAATAAATTTATACCTGTTTATGTAACTGAAAATATGGTTGGACATAAATTAGGTGAATTTTCTCCTACACGTACATTTAAATCACATCCAGTTAAGAAAGATTAGTAATGGAAGCAGTTGCAAAATTAAATAATTGTCCTACCTCTCCTCGTAAAATGAGATTAGTTGTGGATTTGATTCGTGGTAAGAAAGTGGAAGAAGCTTTTAACACTTTACGTTTCAATAATAAAAAAGAAAGTGCACATCGCGTTGAAAAATTATTACGTAGTGCAATAGCAAATTGGGAGCAAAAGAATGAAGGTTCTCGCGCTGAAAACAATGAGTTATTTGTTAAAACAATTTTTGTTGATTGTGGAACAATGATGAAACGTGTTTTACCAGCTCCTCAAGGACGTGCACACAGAATTCGTAAACGTTCTAACCATGTTACTTTAATAGTTGACAGTATGGTTATAAATAATTCAGTAGAAACAACAAACGATAAAGAAAACTCTAAAATATAATGGGACAAAAGGTAAATCCGATAGCATTACGTTTAGGAATAATTAGAGGCTGGGAAAGCAATTGGTTTGGAGGTAAGAATTTTGCTGAAAAACTAATAGAAGATGAAAAAATTAGAAAATATTTACGTGCTCGTATAGTTAAAGCGGGTATGTCTAAAATTGTAATTGAGCGTACTATCAAACGTATAATCATTACTATTCATACTTCTCGCCCCGGTATTATCATTGGTAAAGGTGGTACTGAAGTAGATAAAATCAAAGAAGAAATTAAAAAGTTAACTAAAAAAGACGTTGCTATTAATATCTTTGAAATTAAACGTCCTGAGTTAGATGCAGTTTTAGTAGGTGAGCAAATTGCTAGCCAAATTGAAGCTCGTGTATCATACAAAAGAGCGCTTAAAGGTGCCATTCAAAATACCATGAAAATGGGTGCTGAGGGTATCAAGGTAATGATTAGTGGTCGTTTAGGTGGAGCTGAAATGGCTCGTTCTGAATCCTACAAGGAAGGAAGAACTCCATTACACACTTTACGTGCTGACATTGATTATACAATTGCTGAAGCATTAACTGTATATGGAAAAATTGGTATTAAAGTTTGGATTTGTAAAGGTGAAATTTATGGTAAAAGAGATTTATCTCCTAACCAAGGTGTAGCTGAAGTAAAAGGTCAAAACCAACGTCCAGATAGAAGAGGTGATAGAAGAGACGATAGAAGAGATAGTCGTGGTGGTGCGGGAAAAGCTGGTGATAGAAAACCAAGAAGAGAAAATAAATAAATTAGTTTTATCAATATTAATAAATAACTGTAAAAATGTTACAGCCTAAAAAAACAAAATTTAGAAAACAACAAAAAGGTAAAGTTAAAGGTAATGCCTCTAGAGGATTTACCGTGGCCTTTGGATCATTTGGTTTGAAAGCACTTGATACTTGTTTTTTAACGTCTAAACAGATTGAAGCTGCTCGTGTTGCTTTAAATCGTTTCATGAAAAGAGAAGGTCAAGTTTGGATTAGAGTTTTCCCTGATAAGCCAATGACTAGAAAGCCTGCAGAGGTTCGTATGGGAAAAGGTAAAGGAGCTCCTGAATTTTGGGTAGCTGTTTGTAAGCCAGGAACAATAATTTTTGAAGCTGAAGGTGTTTCGATGGAAACTGCTAAAGAAGCAATGCGTTTAGCCTCTCAAAAATTACCAGTTGTTACTAAATTTATTGTTAAACCAGATTATAACGGAAACTAGTTATGAATAATAAAGAAATTAAAGAATTATCGGAAAAAGAATTGAATATTGCTTTTAAAGATGAAAAGTTAAATTTAACAAAAATGACTCTTCAAAATGCCGTATCTCCAATTGAAAATCCAAAATTAATAAACGAAAGCAAAAAAACTATTGCACGAATTCTTACTGAAAAAAGAGCTCGTCAATTAGCAACTGCTTAATATAACTGTAATAAAATGGAAATAACAGCAGAAAACAGAAATTCACGTAAAGTTATAGTTGGGAAAGTAGTAAGCAACAAAATGCAAAAAACAATTGTTGTTTCTGTAGAACGTAAAGTTATGCACCCAAAATACGGTAAATTTATAAAAATGACTTCTACTTTTAAAGCTCATGATGAGAATAACGAAAGTAGTATTAACGATATCGTAAAATTGATGGAAACTAGACCATTAAGTAAAGATAAGCGTTGGAGATTAGTAGAAATAGTAGAAAAAGCTAAATAAAATGATACAACAAGAATCAAGACTAAAAGTAGCCGATAACAGTGGAGCTCGCGAGGTATTATGTATCCGAGTTCTTGGAGGTACTGGAAGAAGATATGCTTCTGTAGGCGATAAAATTGTCGTAACAGTAAAATCAGCTTTACCTTCTGGTGGAGTTAAAAAAAGTGCAGTTTCAAAAGCTGTTGTTGTTAGAACTAAAAAAGAAATTCGCAGAGCCGATGGTTCTTATATTCGTTTTGACGATAATGCATGTGTATTATTAAATGCTCAAGATGAACCTCGTGCTACTCGTATTTTTGGCCCAGTAGCCCGTGAATTAAGAGAAAAACAATTCATGAAAATCGTTTCATTAGCACCGGAGGTATTATAATCATGGAAAAGAAACAAAAAGTAAAAATTAAATTACGTATTAAGAAAGATGATCGCGTAAAGATAATTGCAGGTGATGACAAAGGCAAAACTGGTAAAGTATTAGAAATTATTACTGACACTAATAGAGCCATTGTAGAGGGAATTAACATTGTTAGCCGTCATACAAAGCCAAATGCTCAAAATCAACAAGGTGGTATTATTAAAAAAGAAGCACCTATACATATTAGCAATTTAGCTGTTTTAGACAAAAATGAAGTAGCTACCAAAGTTGGTCGTATGAAAAACGAAGAAGGTAAAACTGTTAGATTTTCAAAAAAATCGGAAAATAAAGATATAATTAATTAAGAACATGACTACAACATACGTTCCTAGATTAAAACTTGACTATGATGCAAAGATAAAAACTGCAATGATAGAAAAGTTTGGCTATAAAAATGTAATGCAAGTACCCAAATTACTTAAAATTTGTTTAAACCAAGGTGTTGGTGCTGCAGTATCAGATAAGAAAATAATTGACCAAGCCTTGCTTGAAATGACAACTATTAGTGGTCAGAAAGCTGTTGGTACAAAATCTAAGAAAGATATTTCTAACTTTAAATTACGTAAAAATGTTCCTATTGGAGCTCGTGTTACGTTAAGAGGAGAAAGAATGTATGAATTTTTAGATAGATTAATTGCTGTATCTTTACCTCGTGTTAGAGATTTTGCGGGATTAAATGATAAAGGTTTTGATGGTCGTGGTAATTATACCATGGGTATCACAGAACAAATTATTTTCCCTGAAATAGTAATTGAGAAAGTGAGTAGAATCAATGGTATGGATATTACCTTTGTTACAACTGCTCCAACTGATGAAGAATGTCTTTCATTATTGAAAGAATTTGGTTTACCTTTCAAAAATCAAAATAAATAATTAAGTTATGGCTAAAGAATCAGTTAAAGCTCGTCAACGTAAAAGAGAAAAGTTAAATGCACAATTTGCAGATAGACGCAAAGCTCTAAAAGAAGCAGGTGATTATGTAGGTTTACAAAAATTACCTCGTAACTCATCATCAGTTCGTTTACATAATAGATGTAAATTAACAGGTAGACCAAAAGGCTATATGAGTGATTTCGGTATTTGTCGTAATCAATTTCGTGAATTAGCTTCAATGGGTAAAATACCAGGAGTTACTAAAGCTTCTTGGTAATTTAAAAATAAATTTGCTTAAGGTGTTTAAATAATTATATTTGCACCCCTTATAAATTTTAACAACACTTAGTTAGTAAGAGTGCCTTTGGCTTACTGCTAACAAGTATAACAATTAAATAATGACAGATCCAATATCAGATTACCTAACAAGGTTGCGTAATGCTATCAAAGCGAATCATCGCATTGTAGAAATTCCTGCATCAAATCTTAAAAAAGAAATAACCAAAGTTCTATTTGAAAATGGTTATATTTTAAACTACAAATTCGAAGATGTAGTCAATCATCAAGGTTCAATAAAAATTGCCTTAAAATATCACCCTATTTCTAAAGCTTCAGCTATTAAAAAATTGGACAGAATCAGTCGTCCAGGTTTAAGAAGATATACTGGAACTGAAAATATGCCTAGAGTTATTAATGGTTTAGGTATTGCGGTTTTAACTACATCTAAAGGTGTAATGACCGACAAGGAAGCTAGAAAATTAAACGTTGGTGGCGAAGTATTATGTTATATTTATTAATCATTAAGGAGAACAATTAAATGTCACGTATAGGAAAAGCCCCAATAAAATTGCCAGCTGGTGTTGATTTTAAAATTAACAGTAACAATTTAGTTTCCATTAAAGGTCCTAAAGGCGAATTGCATCAACAAATTGATGCCGATATTACAGTAACTTTAACTGATAGTGAAATATTAGTTACTAGACCTACTGATCACAAAAGACATAGAGCATTACATGGTTTATACAGATCATTAATTAATAATATGATTGTTGGAGTAACAACAGGTTACATCAAACGTCAAGAATTAGTTGGTGTTGGTTTTAAAGCTACTAATGAAGGTAATATTTTAGATTTAATTCTTGGTTTTTCACATCATATTTATTTTGAAATACCAAAAGAAATTACAATTAAAACTGAAACTGAAAAAGGTAAGAACCCAATCATTACCTTAGAAAGTGCCGATAAACAATTGATTGGTCAAGTAGCTGCAAAAATTCGTTCACTAAGAGCTCCAGAACCATATAAAGGTAAAGGTATCAAGTTTGTTGGTGAAGTTCTTAGAAGAAAAGCGGGTAAAACAGCATCTAAATAATATAATTAATGGCAACCAAAAAAGAATTACGCAGAATTAGAGTAAAAAAAGGAATACGTGGTCGTATTAAAGGTACTACTCAAAAACCTCGCTTATCTGTTTTTAGAAGTAATAAAGCTATTTATGCTCAAATTATTGATGATATTACTGGTAAAACTTTAGTATCAGCTTCATCTAGAGCAATAACTGAAAAGATTTGTAAAGTAGAATTGTCAACTTTAGTTGGTAAAGATTTAGCTCAAAAAGCATTAGCTTCAGGAATTAGTGAAGTTGTTTTTGATAGAAATGGATATTTATACCATGGACGTATCAAAAGTTTAGCTGATGGTGCTAGAGAAGGAGGTTTGAAATTTTAAATTGCTTTTATATTTTTATTTTGAATTTATTCAATATAAAATAAAACAATAAATATTATGTCTACAGAAAATATAAAAAGAGTTAAGTCAAGCGAGATGGAGCTTAAAGAAAGAGTAGTTTCAATAAACCGTGTAGCGAAAGTTACAAAAGGTGGACGTACTTTTAGTTTTTCCGCTTTAGTAGTTGTTGGTGATGGAAATGGTGTAATTGGATACGGTTTAGGTAAAGCTAACGAAGTAACTGATTCCATTAGAAAAGGTGTTGAAGATGCTAAAAAGAATTTATTAAAAGTTCCTGTTCTTAAGGGTACCATTCCTCACGAACAAACTGGTAAATATGGTGGAGGAAGAGTATTCTTAAAACCCGCTGCTCATGGAACTGGTGTTATTGCAGGTGGTGCAATGAGAGCAGTTTTAGAAAGTGCTGGTGTAACAGACGTACTTGCTAAATCTAAGGGATCATCTAATCCTCATAATGTGGTAAAAGCTACAGTTGATGCTTTATTGAATATGCGTGATGCTTATACAATTGCTAATACTCGTGGTATTTCAATGAAGAGAGTATTTAACGGAGGAGAATAAAATAATGGCTAAAGTAAAAATTACATACATAAAAAGTATTATTGATAGACCAGAAAATCAAAAGCGTACAATTAAAGCTTTAGGTTTTTCTAAACTTAACCAATCACGTGAAGTTGAAGGTACACCTGCTGTATTAGGTATGATCAATAAAGTTGCTCATTTGTTAAAAGTTGAAAACGTTTAAATACATAAATTTATGAATTTACATAATTTAAAGCCAGCAGCTGGTTCTATAAAAAAAGAAGGAAAAAGAATAGGTAGAGGAGAAGGAAGTGGAAAAGGCGGAACAGCAGCTCGTGGTAATAAAGGTGCCGGTTCAAGAAGCGGTACAAGCACAAAAAGAGGTTTTGAAGGTGGTCAAATGCCATTGTATAGACGTTTACCTAAAGTAGGTTTTAAAAATTTCAATAGAGTTGAATACGTTGGCATCAACCTTGATAAGTTACAGCTAATTGCAACTGAAAAGAATTTGAAATCAATTGATTTTGAAATATTAGTTGCTAATGGTGTTGTAAGTAAAAATGGCCTAGTTAAAATTTTAGGTAGAGGTGAAATCAATATTGCTTTAGATATTAAAGCACATGCTTTTTCTGCTTCAGCTCAAAAAGCGATTGAAGCAATTGGAGGTTCAATAGTTAAAATTTAATATATGAAAAAACTTTTTGATACTTTAAAAAACATTTGGAAAATTGATGATTTAAGATACAAACTTCAAATCACATTTTGGTTATTGTTAGTATATAGAATTGGTAGCTATGTAACTTTACCTGGCATTGATCCTAATTTACTTGATACTACGCAAGCAGATGGTGGTTTATTTGGTATCATTAATATGTTTGCTGGTGGTGCGTTTGGTAGAGCTTCTATTTTTGCTTTAGGTATAATGCCTTATATTAGTGCATCAATTGTTGTTCAGTTATTATCATTGGCTTTACCTTCTTTTCAAAGAATGCAAAAAGAGGGTGAAGATGGTAGAAGAAAAATCAATCAAATTACTCGTTATTTAACAATTGCAATTACCGTTGTTCAATCTTATGGTTTTATAATTAATCTTAAAAATAACAATCCCTTGGCTGTTATTTCTCCAGACATTTTATCGGACTTTATGTTTACTTTCAGTTCAATGATTATTTTAACTGCTAGTACAATGTTTGTAATGTGGTTAGGTGAAAGAATTACTGATAAAGGTATTGGAAATGGTATTTCTTTAATCATTATGATTGGTATTATTGCTCGTTTACCTATTGCTTTTTGGGATGAATTTAATTTCAAATTGTCTACTGGTGGTGGAGGTCTAGTAATATTTGTTATTGAATTAGCTGCTTTATTTGCTGTAATAATGATTACCATATTATTAGTTCAAGGAACAAGAAGAATTCCTGTTCAATATGCTAAAAGAGTAGTTGGTAGCAGACAATTTGGTGGAGTTAGACAATATATTCCTTTAAAAATTAATGCTGCAGGTGTTATGCCAATAATCTTTGCACAAGCTTTAATGTTTATACCTGGCTATATAGGTCAATTTATCCCTAATGTAGAAGTTTTATCATCATTTGCTAATCCATTATCGTTTGCTTATAACATGACTTTTGGTTTATTAATAGTTTTATTTACTTATTTTTATACTGCAATTTCAGTAAATGCTAATCAGATTTCTGATGACATGAAAAGAAATAATGGTTTCATACCAGGTGTTAAACCAGGGAGATCAACAGCGGATTTTATTGATAATGTAATGAGTAGAATTACATTACCAGGAGCTATATTTTTAGCATTTGTTGCAGTATTGCCTTCATTTGCAGGAGCCTTTAATATCAATAGTCAGTTTGCACAGTTTTATGGTGGAACTTCATTATTAATATTAGTTGGTGTAGTTTTAGATACATTACAGCAAATTGAAAGTCATTTATTAATGCGTCAATATGATGGATTAATGAAAAGCGGTAAAATAAAAGGAAGAAGCGGAAGTAATACAGCAGCTTAATTAGTTGTTGATAAATTGAAATTAAATGTTATTTTCGCAACCCCAATAAAAAATGTCAAAGCAATCAGTAATTAAACAAGATGGAATTATTGTCGAAGCATTAAGTAATGCTATGTTTCGAGTTCAACTTGAAAATGGACACCAAATTATTGCACATATTTCAGGTAAAATGAGAATGCATTACATTAAAATTCTACCAGGTGATAAAATTGCATGTGAAATGAGTCCATACGATTTGACAAAAGGAAGAATTATTTATAGGTACAAATAAAAATTAAATAGAAGAAATGAAAGTTAGAACTTCTGTAAAGAAACGCAGCGAAGATTGTGTAATTGTAAAACGTAAAGGAAGAGTTTACGTTATTAACAAAAAGAACCCAAAGTTTAAACAACGTCAAGGATAATAATATAATATGGCTCGTATATCAGGTATAGATTTACCAAAAAATAAAAGAGGTGAAATAGGTTTAACCTATATTTACGGAATTGGACGTTCAACTGCTACATTAATATTGGAAAGTAATAATATTGATGTAAACAAGAAAGTTAATGAGTGGAGTGATGACGAATTAAGTGCAATTCGTAAACATATCACTGAGTTTATAACAGTAGAAGGTGAATTAAGATCAGAAAAACAATTAAATATTAAACGTTTGTTGGATATTGGTTGTTATCGTGGTTTACGCCATCGTAAAGGATTACCAGTTCGTGGTCAAAGAACCAAAACCAATTCTAGAACTAGAAAAGGAAAACGTAGAACTGTTGCTGGTAAAAAGAAAGTTACTAGATAATAAATAGCATAATAAAATACAATGGCTACAAATAATAAAAAAGTTAGTAAGAAAAGAGTTGTTGTGATTGACACACATGGTCAAGCACATATTAAAGCCTCTTTTAACAATATAATTATCTCTATAACTAATGGTACTGGTCAAGTTGTTTCTTGGGGTTCTGCTGGTAAAATGGGATTTAGAGGTTCTAAGAAAAACACTCCTTACGCTGCTCAAACAGCTGCTTCTGAGTGCGCAAAAGTTGCAGTTGATGCTGGAATGAAAAAAATTGATGTTTTCGTTAAAGGACCTGGTAGTGGAAGAGAAAGTGCAATTCGTACTTTACAAGCTAGTGGTTTAGAAGTTTTATCAATTAGAGATATTACTCCACTTCCTCACAACGGTTGTCGCCCTCCAAAAAGCAGAAGAGTATAATAAATTAAAATAGAAAGATTATAAAATGGCAAGATATATAGGTCCTAAAACCAAAATAGCAAGACGCTTTAAAGATCCGATTTTTGGAAGCGATAAATATTACGAAAAACGTAGTACAATTCCTCCTGGTCAGCATGGTAATGCTAGAAGAAGAACTAAGCAAACTGAATATGCAATACAATTAGGCGAAAAACAAAAAGTAAAGTATACTTATGGTGTTTTAGAGCGTCAGTTTTATAAAATATTTGAAGAAGCAGTTCGTATCAAAGGTGTTACCGGTGAAAACTTAATTAAATTCTTAGAAGCTCGTTTAGACAATACAGTTTACCGTTTAGGTTTAGCAACTACAAGAGCAGGTGCTCGTCAATTAGTTGGACATAGACATATTACAGTTAACAGTAAAGTTGTAAATATTTCTTCTTATAAATTAAAACCAGGTGATGTTGTTGGTGTTAGAGAGAAATCAAAATCTTTAGAAACAATAAATATTAGTTTAACTACTTCAAACGTTAAGCGTTTTAATTGGTTAACTTGGGATAGTTCAACTTTAAGTGGAGTTTTTGTATCTTTGCCTGAACGTGATCAAATACCAGAAAATATAAAAGAACAATTAATTGTAGAGTTGTACTCTAAATAATAAACTTAATAAAGACTATTATAAATGGCAATACTTGCTTTTCAAAAGCCTGACAAGGTTATCATGCATAAAGACACTGACTTCTTTGGTCAGTTTGAATTCCGTCCGCTTGAAAAAGGATACGGGGTTACTATTGGTAACTCTTTAAGAAGAATTTTATTGTCTTCTTTAGAAGGATACGCAATAACTTCAGTTAAAATAACTAGTGTTGATCATGAATTTTCTACTATCAAAGGAGTTATTGAAGATGTAACTGAAATCATTCTTAACTTAAAACAAGTACGTTTTAAACGTACCATGGATGGAGTTGATCATGAGAAAATTTTCATTAATATAAAAGGGCAGGAACAATTTACTGCTGGTGATATTGCAAAGCATACAAATGCTTACAAAATTCTAAATCCTGATTTAGTAATTTGTAACATGGAAAGTTTTGTTCATTTAGAAGTTGAATTAATAGTTGAAAAAGGTCGTGGTTACATGCCAGCTGACGAGAACAGAACTAAAGATTCAATTATTGGTGTTATTCCAATAGATGCTGTTTTTACTCCAATTATTAATGTTAAATTTTCGGTTGAAGATTATCGCGTTGAACAAAAAACTGATTACGAAAAATTAAGCATTGATATTAGTACTGATGGAACAATTCATCCTGAAGAAGCTTTAAAAGAAGCTGCTAAAATCCTTATTCAACATTTTATGTTGTTTAGCGACGAATTGATTACTTTAGATACTCAGGTAAAAGAAGTTCCTCAAGAAGTGGATGAAAATTTACTACATGTTCGTAAAATTTTAAAAACTCCTTTATCTGATTTAGATTTATCCGTTCGTGCTTACAACTGTTTGAAAGCTGCCGATATTAAATCATTGTCAGAATTAGTAAGTTTTGATATTGTAGATTTATTGAAATTTAGAAATTTCGGTAAAAAATCATTATCAGAATTAGAAGAATTAGTTCGCGATAAAGGTTTGACTTTTGGAATGGACGTAGCTAAATTTAAATTAAACGAAGACTAATCGTAGCAATACGATATAAATAAAAATAATAATGAGACACGGAAAAAAACTTAATCATTTAGGTAGAACTGCTCCTCACAGAAAAGCAATGTTAGCTAATATGGCTTCATCATTGATAATGCATAAAAGAATAACTACAACTTTAGCTAAGGCTAAAGCTTTAAGAGTATATGCTGAGCCTTTAATTACTAAATCGAAAGATGACTCTACACATAGTCGTAGAACTGTTTTTGCTTACTTAAAACAAGCAGAAGCTGTAAAAGAATTATTTGGATCAGTAGCTGCTAAAATAGCTGACAGACCAGGTGGGTATTTAAGAATTTTAAAACTAATGAACCGTAAAGGTGATAATGCTGATATGGCAATTATTGAATTAGTTGATTTCAATGAAGCGATGATTTCAATGAAAGAAGTTAAAACCGCTGCTAAGAAAACTAGACGTGGTAAAGTTAAAAAAGAAGAAACAACTGTTGAAGTTACAGAAGTTGCTGAGGTAACTGAAGCCATTGAAACAGCAGAATAATTTTTCAAAATCTTTAAAACCTGAGTAAGTTTACTCAGGTTTTTTTTTGCTTTTTTTTCAATTACTTATAGTTTAAATAATTGAAAAAGTTTATATGATAATTAAATTATATTGCACTAATTTATTTTTAAACATGAAAACAATTCAATATTTTACATCGGTATTGCTAATTACTTTTACAACATTAAATATTTCAAGGTGCCAAAATATATCAGAAAATAACACGGGCAGTAAACTTAATTCAACAGAATTTTATCATAAAATTAAAACCGATAATTTTGTTCAAATTATTGATGTAAGAACACCTGAAGAATTTTCAGAAGGTTATATTGCTAATGCAATAAATTTAAATTGGAATGGTAACAGTTTTGATACTGAAGTTTTAAAATTAAATAAAACAAAACCCGTTTATGTATATTGCTTAGCAGGTGGAAGAAGTGCAAATGCTGCAAGTAAATTAAAGGAATTAGGTTTCAAAACTGTATATGATTTAAAAGGAGGTATGAATGCTTGGCGCAATGCTAATTTACCAGTTTATCATATCGGAAATGTTTCCCTAGTTGATAAAAAAGGTATAAATCTTACTGAATTTAATAACATCATAAATCAAAAAGGATTAGTTTTAGTCGATGTTTATGCTCCTTGGTGTGCCCCATGTAAAAAAATGGCACCGTATTTAGAAGAAATTGCTTTAGAGAGAAAAAGCAAATTGACTTTTTTGAAAATAAATAATGATGACAACCAAGATATTGTTAGATTTTTATTTGTTGATGAATTGCCAACCCTAATTTTATATAAAAACGCTAAAAGAGTATACACCAATATTGGTTTAATTAGCAAAGACGATTTGCTGAAAGAAATAGACTCAAATTTGAAAAATTAGTTTCTTAATCTTATTTAACAAAACGATGTTTTGATAAAGTACGAGCAGCTAAATAGCCACTAATCAACATGAGAGTAGCAGCAAGAAAAAAAGGTGCGCCAGGCAAATAAAAAATTGAATTTCTAGCCGTTGCATAAGCAAACAAATTAGTCATTATTAGAGGACCAATAATAGATGTTAAACTAATTAAACTTGTTAATGCACCTTGTAACTCCCCTTGTTCTGTATCAGGAACTTGGTTTGAAATTAATCCTTGTAATGCAGGTCCTGCAATTCCGCCAAGACAATATGGTAAAAGGAATGCAAACATCATCCAACTTTGCCATGCAATTCCAAATAAAATTAATCCAAAAGCATATAAGGCAATTCCTAAATATATAGATTTATTTACCCCTAATTTTGGATTAATTATTCTAATTAAAAATCCTTGTACTAATGAAACTAAAACACCAACTGCAGCCAGTGAATAGCCAACCATTTCTGCATCCCAATTGAATTTAAAAATGGTGTAATAACTCCAATTTGATTGCACAGCATGAGATGCAATATAAATTAATATCAACGATGCTACTAAACCTGAAACCACTGGATATTTTTTTAAATGTTTCAAAGATCCAATTGGATTAGCTCGCTTCCATTCAAATTTTCTTTGGTTTTCTTTTAACAACGATTCTGGTAATATAAAATAGCCATATAAAACATTAAGTAACGTTAGCGCTGCAGCAACTAAAAATGGAATACTTGGACCCCATTTACTGCAAACACCCCCAATTACAGGGCCTATTATAAATCCTAATCCAAATGCGGCTCCAATTAAACCAAAGTTTTGTGCACGTTTTTCGGGAGTACTAATGTCAGCTATATATGCAGTTGCAGTTGTGATACTTGCTCCCATAACTCCGGCAAGTAATCTCCCTATGAATAACCAAACAATGGAAGGCGCATACGCGTGTAAAATATAATCTAATCCTAAACCCAAAAGTGAGAGTAATAATACTGGTCTTCTTCCAAATCTATCACTTAAACCACCTAAAATAGGTGAAAATATAAATTGCATAATAGCAAAACTAAAAACTAACCATCCCCCATAACGT
>JBIILW010000097.1:0-6886 GCA_044338265.1 Bacteroidia bacterium
ATGTTTTCTCCAGTTAAGTTTTCTATTAATTTTGGAACTACTGGGATTATAATTCCAAGCCCAATAATGTCTACTAAAATGGTTATAAATATAAATCCTAATGCTGCATTTCTTTTTACTGTCATCCCTTCGTTTTTCAGCTAACGAATGTATGAAATTTACAGGTTTTAAAAAATTGATAGACTTTTTTTGTTTGTTAATTTGAACATATGTAATCTATGAATTTTTATAATAGTTATTAACTTTGGGAATGGAATAGTATGAATATTTGGAAATTTTATTATAGTCTTACTATTAATAACTTAACGTTTTTATTTCAATCAAATTATAGTTAATTATAAAAATATGTATTTAGTTTTATTCTTTTAATAATAGATTAAATGTAAAAAAACGAGTATGACAAACCATAATATCAATAAATAATCAAATATTACTAAATTCGTAAAAGATTTTAAAAGAAATTATCATGAATAAAATTCACACATTAATTTTAATTGTTGCTTTTGCTGCATTTGCTTCTTGTATCAGAGATCCTTCAAAAGATGACATATATACAAATAATACAGGTCCATATGAGCCAACTACTTCTGTAACTTTAACTGATAGCCTTGGTTCAAATATAATTTACAGAAAAGAAGCTACTGCAAATATTTTTGTAGCTATTAAAATGAAAGCAGGAGTTACGCTTAAAACTTTAAAAATTCAAAGAAGAATTGACCTGGACGCACCTGAAGTTGTTTCATTTAACGATAGAGTAGATACGGTAACTAATTTTAAACCTATTTATACACTTACTGACAATATTACTACGCCATTAACAGAGGGTTCAATAATTACTTATTTGATTACTGTTACTGATTCTAAACTTTTAGTAGCTACAGCATCTATTTTTTATATTGTAAAAAGAGAGAATAATGTTTTAATTTCTAAGGACATTGAATTGGCTGGCCAAAAAAATACTTTATTAGATAAAAACTTTCAAGGATTAGTAAATAATTTTGAATCATATTCAAATGGTGGATCAGGAAATGCTGGTATAAACTCTTATTATATTGATTTTGTATATTATTTTGATCCAACGAATTTAAATGTTTTTGCATCTCCAAACAATGTAATGGCAGAAAATTCTTATTGGGTTTCGGAAATTGCTACATGGTCAAGGCAAAATGACACTAAATTTAAAGTTACTAGTATAAATGCAGTCCAATTTGATTCAATAAAAAATACGAGTAAGTCAGATGATTCATTTTATAACATAGATTTTTCAACTGGTACTACTGATAAAATCACTAATTTTTTATTAAATGATGTTTATGCATTTAGAAATGTATACGGAAAAGTTGGTTTGCTAAAATTCACTCAAGTAGCTACAGACGATACAGGTTCTATAAAAGTTCAAATCATTTGTCAGAAATAGTTTCGAAAATTAATATTTATTTAAAAGCTGCTCAAATTTTTGGGCAGCTTTTTTTATGTATTTTTAAATGTAAAATGCCGTTTAAAGTTTTACTTTAAACGGCATTTTATTAGTTAAATAGAATGTATTAATATGCTTTAGCAAACAATACTCTTTGAGTTGAAGGATTGCCGGTTAACACGCAAACACCTGCTTCTTGTTGGTTATTTAATGGAACACAACGAATGGTTGCTTTGCTTAATTCTTTTATCTTTTCTTCAGTTTCGCTTGTTCCATCCCAATGCGCACTTATAAAACCAGTTTTGTTATCTAGCGCATCTTTAAATTCATCCCAAGTGTTTACAATATGAATATGTGAATCTCTATAATCCTTAGCTTTATTATAAATATTTTCTTGAATTTCATTCAATAAATTACTGATGTTTTCAGGTAAATTTTCAGCACTGATTATTTCTTTTGTTTTGTTATCACGTCTGGCCAATTCTACATTTCCAGCAGCCACATCTCTAGCACCAATTGCAATGCGCAACGGAACACCTTTTAACTCATAATCTGCAAATTTATAACCTGGAGAAATACCATCTCTGTCATCTAATTTTACTAAAATGCCTTTTGCTTTTAAAGCAGTAAAATACTCACGCGCTTTTTCTAAAACCAATGCTTTTTCTTCTTCTTTTTTACCAGTTATAGGAACAATTACCACTTGAATTGGTGCTAATCTTGGAGGTAAAACCAATCCTTCATCATCACTATGACACATAATCAGTGCGCCCATTAATCGGGTAGAAACTCCCCAACTGGTAGCCCAAACATAGTCCTTTACATTTTCTTTGCTAACAAATTTTACATCAAATGCTTTCGCAAAGTTTTGACCTAAAAAGTGACTGGTTCCCATTTGCAAAGCTTTACCGTCTTGCATTAAACCTTCAATACAAAAAGTTTCATCGGCACCTGCAAAACGTTCGTTTTCGGTTTTTATTCCTTTTATAACCGGCACTGCCATAATGTTTTCAGCAAAGTCGGCATATACTTCCAACATTTGTTTAGTTTCGGCCAATGCTTCTTCCTTGGTTGCATGAGCAGTATGTCCTTCTTGCCATAAAAATTCAGCGGTACGTAAAAACAAACGTGTACGCATTTCCCAACGAACCACATTTGCCCACTGATTGATTAATATGGGTAAATCGCGGTAACTTTGAATCCAATCGCGGTAAGTATTCCAAATAATAGCTTCACTAGTTGGACGAACAATTAATTCTTCTTCCAATTTTGCTTCAGGATCAACCATTAATTTACCTGGTCTATCTGGATCAGTTTTTAAACGATAATGAGTTACAATGGCACATTCTTTTGCAAATCCTTCTGCATTTTTTTCTTCAGCTTCAAATAAACTTTTAGGAACAAATAATGGAAAGTAGGCATTTTGATGACCTGTTTCTTTAAATCTTCTGTCTAAGTCAGCTTGCATTTTTTCCCAAATGGCATAACCATAAGGTTTTATAACCATACATCCTTTTACCGCTGAATGCTGTGCTAAATCTGCTTGTTCTACTAAATTATTATACCACACTGAATAGTTTTCACTGCGTTTTATTTTTTTAAATTCTGCCATAATTTTATTCGAGGTGCGAATGTAACAATGATTTTTGATTTTTGATGGATGATTTGTGATATCAACAACAACTGTATGAGCAGACCTCTATGTCTGCCCGAATGTTTAAGGCAGACACATAGGTCTGCCCCCTAGTAATTAACCAATTCGGTACAAACTTTTTTCTTCAATAAACTCTCTGACCAATTTTGGCACTAAGTACTTAATTGATTTGCCTGCTTGCAAGGTTTCGCGAACATAAGTTGAGGAAATATTGAGCAACGGAACTTCAAATATTTTGATGTTTTTATGGTTAGCCAGCAATGGATTTTCATGAAATCCAACCCTGCGATAAACGAACAATTGATAGTTGTTCAAAATGGTTTCATAATCTTTCCATAAATGAAAACTTTGTAAATTATCGCCACCAATAATTGGCGTAAATTGATGTTCAGGATATTTTTCAGAAAGCGTAGTTAACGTTAAAGTTGTGTAACTTGGTTTGGGTAAAGTAAATTCAATATCACAAGTTTCAAATCTTTCATCATCGGCAATTGCTAATTCAATCATTTGCAAACGAAGGTTTTCGTCTAACAAATCATCATTTATTTTAAAAGGATTTTGCGGACTTACCACAAACCAAATTTTATCAACTTCGGTGTATTCCACCATGTAATTTGCTATGAGCAAATGACCAGTGTGAATAGGATTAAACGACCCAAATAATAAACCAATATTCATTTATTTTGCTATAAAATCATTTACTAATTGTTCTGCATTTACAAGAGCCTCAGCTAGTTTTTCATTGATCAAAACTGTTTCAAATTTACTTTCATAAGCTAATTCTAATACTGCCTTTCCAATTCTTACTTGCAGCGTTTCTTCTGTTTCTGTTGATCTATCTTTTAAGCGTTCTGCCAATGTTTCAATGCTTGGAGGTTTTACAAAAATGGCCAATGCTTTATCTTCAAAATATTTTTTTAAATTTAAACCGCCCACCACATCTACATCAAAAATAACTACTTTACCCTCACTCCAAATTCTATCGATTTCAGATTTTAAAGTGCCATAAAAATTTCCGCCATAAACTTCTTCATATTCCAAAAATTCACCATGTACCAATTTATTTTTAAAGTCTTCATGACTTAAAAAATAATAGTCTTTTCCATTTTCTTCATTGGCTCTTTGCGCGCGAGTACATGCCGAAACCGAAAAAGCCAATTGCTTGTTTACACTTAACAAATGCTTTACAATGGTGGTTTTTCCGCTTCCACTTGGCGCACAAAATATAATTACTTTATTCATTTATTCTTTTTTATATACCTCAGTTTGCGATGATAAACGCGTTTAATACAGGTTGGTTTATGTTTTTGTTTTCTAAAGCAATTCAAACAGTTTCTCTGCGAAATTCTTTGTTTTTTTTGACTAAAATTATCTCCCGCAGATTGCGATGATGGACGCAGATAATGCAGGTTGGTTTATGTTTTTGTTTTCTACAGCAAATCAAACAGTTTCTCTGTGAAAATATTTGTTTTTATTGACTAAAATTACCTCCTACACATAGCGCTGATGGACGCAGATAATGCAGGTTGGTTTATGTTTTTGTTTTCTAAAGCAATTCAAACAGTTTCTCTGCGAAATTCTGCGAAATCTGCGGGAAATAACACTTAACAAATATTGTTAATTTGTTCCTTTATTTTCTCCAATTCGTCTTTCATTTCCACTACCAATCGTTGCATGTTGCTGTCGTTGCTTTTACTTCCAATGGTGTTTATTTCTCTACCAATTTCTTGTGCTATAAAACCTAATTTTTTACCATTGGTTTCTTGTTGCAATGTTTGTAAAAAATATTGACAATGTTCGCTCAATCTTGATTTCTCTTCATTGATATCTAACTTTTCAATGTAATAAATCAATTCTTGTTCAAACCTGTTTTTGTCAATTAAATCGGTTTGTAAACTGCTTAATTCTTTGGCAATTTTGATTCTAATAAATTCAACTCTAGCGGTTTCAAAAGGCTCTAATGCTTTCAGTTTTGAATGAATGCTATTGCATAAAGCACTTAATTCTATACATAAATTTTCACCTTCACGCACCCTAAAATTATTGAACTCAACCAATGCGTTGTTCACTGTATTTACTATTGTTTTCCAATCATCTTCGTTGGTTCCTTCATCTTCTTTACTTTGAATGATGCCTGGAAAGTCAAAAACAGATTTGAATAAATGTTGGCTTTCCATTCCTGTTTGCGTTGCAATTTTATTGATTTCTTGTAAATAAAATTGCGCAACATCTTGGTTGATTGGTAACAATTGCGCAGCAGCATTTTTCTGAGAAATATTGATTCCAATGCTGATACTTCCACGCTCTAATTTCTTCGATAAATCATTGCGTAGCTCCAATTCTTTATTTTGCAAGTTACGAGGCATACGAATATTGATGTCTAAAAACTTGCCATTTAAAGCTTTGATTTCAACTTTGCAGTTAAACGTTTCTGTATCGGTTTCAGCTTGGCCAAAACCAGTCATTGATTTTATCATAATTTTAAAAGAAAGCGAAAGTAGGGCAAAATTACGAATTATGAATTATGAATGTTGAATTATGAATGTTGAATTTTTTAAAAAATAATTTTCAATCTTTCTCCCGATTAATCCGGATTGTAATCTTTCAATGTTTCAAACTTTCAATTTTTCAACCTTGTAATCTTTCAATTTAGCTTATATTTGCCCGTAATGAAATCAATTTTATTAGTAGCAGCCGGAGGTGCAATGGGTGCAGTTTTGCGCTATTTGTTTTCGGTTTTGTTAAAAGATTATACCCAAATAAGTTTTCCAATTAATACCTTTTTGGTGAATGCCATTGGGTGCTTTACAATTGGTTTATGTTATGCTTTGTTTATGAATAATAATAATTTTGACAGCCTCAAATTGTTACTTATTATTGGTGTTTTAGGCGGATTTACCACTTATTCTGCTTTTGCTTTTGAAACAGTTTTGATGTTTAAACAACAATTATTTAAACAAGCTTTTACATATATTTTATTGAGCAATATTACTTGTATTGCCTTTGCTTATTTAGGTTTTTCGATTAAAAATTAATGGACGGAATTGTTGTAAAATCAACGGGAAGTTGGTACGAAGTAATGAAACCCAGTGGCGACATAATCAACTGCCGTTTAAAAGGAAAGTTTAGGTTACAAGGTTTAAAACATACCAATCCGGTTACTGTTGGCGACAAAATAAATTACGAAATGGAACCAAATAGCGAAAATGGAGTCATTTTTTCTATTGAACCACGTAAAAATTATATCATTCGTAAGTCAAGTAATCTTTCCAAACAAACACATATTATTGCCAGTAATATTGATCAAGCCATATTAATGGTAACCATTGCTTTTCCTACTACTTCGCTTGGTTTTATCGACAGATTTTTGGTTACTGCTGAAGCTTATCATATTCCAACAACCATTATATTTAATAAGGTTGATTTATGTACCAATGGATTAGAAGATGTACTCCAAGAAACCATTGATTTATACCATAAAAAAGTAGGTTATGCTTTTTTAAAAACTTCGGTAAACGATAAAATTGGTTTAGATGAAGTGAAAGAATTATTGCAAAATAAAACCACTTTAGTAGCCGGACATTCAGGAGTTGGTAAATCATCATTGTTGAATGCTATTGAACCCAATTTGAATTTAAGAACGGGTATTATTTCCAAAACAAGTTTTAACGGTCAGCATACCACCACTTTTGCGCAAATGCATCCTTTAAGTTTTGGCGGATTTATTATTGATACACCTGGAATTAGAGAGTTTGGTGTGGTAGATTTAAACAATGCTGAACTATCGCATTATTTAAATCTACCACACCAAACTC
>JBIILW010000080.1:0-7357 GCA_044338265.1 Bacteroidia bacterium
ATTGCATGGTTTGACCAATAATATTAGCTACTTTGTTAAAGCGGCCATCATCCATTTCTTTCATGCTATGCAATATTCTGCGCTGAACAGGTTTTAAACCATCTTCAATTGCAGGAACTGCACGTTCTAAAATAACATAACTAGCATAATCTAAAAACCAATCCTGGTATAATCCACTAACTGGCGTTACGTGATATTCGTTATTAACGGGTATTTCGTTATTGTTGTTATTTAACTCGTCCATCAAAAAAAATTTCTATTATTTAAAAGCTAACAAATTTATTTAAAATATTCATGGAAGTATCCACAATTTTTCAATTGTTATTCATATTTGAAGCAAATTTGTTCAAATTTAATGTTTATATCAAACTATAACTACAAAAAAAAAGCTTAGTTTTCACTAAGCTTTATTGGTAAATATTTTAAGGCGTTGGCCTTTTTTTAGTTTAGCGCCTTTGATTCTATTCCACTTTTTAAGCTGTTTTACAGTAACATTGTATTCATTGGCAATACTTACTAATAAATCTCCTTTTCTAACCCTATAAAATATTTTATCAGCAACTTTTGATTCTTTAACTTTTGAATTAGCTAATGCCATTAACTGTTCATCGGCTAAATTTAGGTTTTCAAGGTTATTAACCGAAGCAAATTTTATAATTTTATTATAAGGTAAAGTAAGTGAAACTTTATTTGCTGTAAATGGAATATATCCTCTTCTAAGTGATGGATTCAATAATTTAATTTCAGCAACGGAAATATCTAATGCCATTGACAATTGTTCTAATGAATACCTGTTATCAACTTGAACGGTGTCGGTATGATAATTTAAATCTAACTCAGCAGGATAAATATTATGTTCTGATGCATAATTCATAGCATAAGTAGCCGCAATAAATGCTGGCACATAACCACGAGTTTCTCTTGGTAAATAAGGCATTATTTCCCAAAAACTTCTTTTACCTCCACTTTTTCTGATGGCTTTATTTACATTACCCATTCCGCAATTGTAACTGGCAATTACTAATAACCAATCACCATAAACACGGTACGAGTTTTTAAAATACATAACAGATGCTTCAGTTGATTTGATAAAATCACGTCTTTCGTCTAAATTACTAGTAGTTTTTAAACCATACATATTTCCGGTAGGAGCCATAAACTGCCACATTCCGGCCGCACCAACAGGACTGGTAGCAGCATGATTCAAAGCTGATTCAATAACTGCCAAATATTTCATTTCTAATGGAATTCCTTCCCTATCAAAAATTTCTTCTATGGTGGGGAAATATAATTTTGATAAAGTAAGCACTTTTGCCAATAATTTGCGCTTACGAACTGTATATAAATCTATGTAAGGTCTAACTTGATCATTATAATTTAAGGGGATTTCAGTTTCTAATAAACTCAAACGTGATTTAATATCTTCATTTGAATAAACTGGTATTTCATTTTCTTCAAAACCATAAATATTCAAATCACCTTGCCAAACTATTGGAAATAATTTATTCCTCAATTTAACGGTGTTTGAATCCACGGAAGCTAAAAAAATAGCATTGTCACTCAATACAGTTTGAGCACTAATACTATTAATAGCAATTATTCCAATTAGAATGAAAATTATTTTTTTTAACATTTAGTTTAATTAAGGAAATCAAATATAAAGGTAAACGAGGTCCAATACTTTTTTATTATAAACAATTTTTTTTATTTAGAAAACTAAAACAGACAGTTTTAATTATCTGATTTTAAATTAATTTTACCTGAAGTAATTCTAATTGTGGATGTATCTGTATCTATGGCCAAAGTTCCACTTAAGTTAGCAGTAATGATGCCATCTTTTACATATTGTAATTTAGTAAACTGAGTTAATAATGGAATTTGACTGGCCAATGTATTCACTGTGCTATAAACTTTTCCTGATTCATTGGTATATTTAACATATGAACCAGCAGATTCCGAATTTAACGCATAACTTAAATTATCAGTCCAACCGTTAATTGGTTCTTTAAAATTAAATTCAATTTTCGGATTTTCTTTATCCGTATTATTTGCAACTATTAATAAATAATGATCGGAAGTTGATTCATCTCTGTATACTGTTAAATTAGTAAATACTTTATTGATGCCATTATAATCAGCTTTAATATAATAAGTACTTCCCGTAGTACCAGTTGTTGAAGTAGTACTCGTTGTTGATGTTGTTGAAGTGGTAGTTGCAGGAGGTGTATTTATCTTTTCCTCACAAGCAAAAATTAATAAAGTAGACAAAACTACAATGGATAAAGTTATTTTTTTCATTTTTTAAATTTAGTAGCGCAATTGTATTGTTTTTTAGTGACAAATAAAAATAAAAAGCCCGCTTAAATGCATACCACACTTATATTTCATAAAATTTTACAAAACAGAAATACAATAATGTTTATTTTAAACTTCTAAAAATTGTGAAAATATATTTAAAGTAAAAACAAAAAGCCCACTTTTGGTGGGCTTTTTATGTTATATAGGAATAATTTTAAATTATCCTTCTACTTGTTGTTGCATTTTTTGTTTGTATGCTGCACGAATGCTTTGCATACGATTTTGAATACATGGTTTAATAAAAGCTTGGCGTGCGCGTAATTCTTTTACAACTCCAGTTTTTTCAAACTTCTTTTTAAATTTCTTTAACGACTTATCTAATGATTCGTTTTCTTTTACGTTAATATATATCATATCCCTTAACACCTCCCTTCATTGGGATGGCAAAAGTAAGATTATCAATTAAAAAAACAAGCTATTTTTTTATAATAATAAAAACATCTTCATCATCACGTTTCATCAAGTACTTTTCTCTTGCATATTTTTCTAAATTTTTTGCATTTGAAAACAAGTTTTCATGGTCGTTATTCAGTTTTTTTATTTCTGTTTTAAAATATTCATTTTCTTCTAATACCTTGTTATACTTACCTTTTTGCTCCCATTGGTTAATTAATCCGTTTCGTTCATTAAATAACAATATGAATAAAAACACAGCTATTGCCGCTGCATATTTATTAAAAATATAAACATAATATTTAACGATAAAATTTTTCAATTTTTGTTTTTTGCTTTTATTCGGTTGTTGCTAACACCAACTGAGGACTTATATTTTTTTTAAGTGTGATTGGTTTAAACACCAATCACATATACGAATAATTATTTGTTTAAAAACTTAAAATCCATTCCAGGGAAATAAGCGTTTCCACCCAATTCTTCTTCAATTCTAAGTAATTGATTGTATTTTGCTATCCTATCTGTTCTACTTGCAGAGCCAGTTTTTATTTGTCCACTGTTTAAAGCTACTGCTAAATCAGCAATGGTAGTATCTTCGGTTTCACCACTTCTGTGACTCATGATGTTTGTGTATGAGTTGCGAGTAGCTAAATTTACGGTATCAATGGTTTCAGTTAAACTTCCAATTTGGTTTACTTTTACCAAAATTGAATTGGCCACACCTTGTTTAATTCCATCAGCTAATCGTTTTACATTGGTTACAAATAAATCGTCACCAACTAACTGAATTTTGCTTCCTAAAGCTTTTGTTAATTCGGCCCAACCTGCCCAATCGTCTTCATCTAAACCATCTTCAATAGAAATAATTGGATATTTATCGCACCAAGTTTTCCAATAGCTCACCATTTCTGAAGAGTTTAATTGTTTACCATCCGATTTTTTGAAAGTATATAAACCTGTTTTTTTGTCATAAAACTCTGAAGTTGCAGCATCCATGGCTATATAAACATCGTGTCCTGGTTTAAATCCTGCTTTTTCAATTGCTATTAAAACAGTTTCTATGGCCTCTTCATTGCTTTTTATATTCGGAGCAAAACCACCTTCATCGCCTACGTTTGTTGAATATCCTTTTGATTTTAAAACCGCTTTTAAATGGTGAAAAATTTCAGTTCCCATTTGTAATGATCTTCCAAAACTATCAGCACCAACTGGCATGATCATGAATTCTTGAAAATCGATAGAATTATCGGCATGAGAACCACCGTTTACAATGTTCATCATTGGAATTGGAAGTGTATTTGCATTCACTCCTCCCACATAACGATACAAAGGCATATTGGCTTCAATGGCAGCTGCTTTTGCGCAAGCTAATGAAACCGCTAAAATGGCATTTGCACCTAAATTTGCTTTGTTTTCTGTACCATCTAAAGCTATCATGGCCGCATCAATATTGTTTTGTTCAAACACATCAACACCTAAAATGGCATCAGCAATTTTGTTGTTAATATTTGCAACAGCATTCAAAACACCTTTGCCCATATAAACAGCATTGTCGCCATCACGTAATTCTACTGCTTCGTGAGCGCCAGTAGATGCTCCACTTGGAACAGCAGCTCTTCCCATTGCACCATCTTCGGTAACTACATCTACTTCTACTGTTGGATTTCCTCTAGAATCAAGAATTTGTCTAGCTTTAATTTCTACAATTGAACTCATTTCTTTAAAATTTTTTATGTTTACTTAAAATGCAACTTATTTTATTTTTCAATAAGAATAAAATGCATGGATTACTAATTCATTATTTTTACAAATTCATCGAACAAATACCTGCTATCGTGAGGACCAGGAGCTGCTTCAGGATGGTATTGAACTGAAAATGCTTTTCTGTTTTTCAATTTAATTCCTTCAATAGTTTCATCGTTTAAATTAACGTGTGTAATTTCAATATTTGTATTGTTATCTACGTCTTTTGCTTTGACAGCAAAACCATGATTTTGAGAGGTAATTTCACATAAACCAGTTTGTAAATTTTTAACCGGATGATTCAAACCTCTGTGTCCGTTAAACATTTTAAAAGTTTCTAATCCTTGGCTTTCTGCCAATATTTGATGACCTAAACAAATTCCAAATAATGGTACACCAGCATCAACTATTTGTTTAACAGTTTCTACCGCATATGGCATTACACTTGGATCGCCAGGACCATTTGAAATCATGAATCCATTGGGTTTAAATTTCATCATTTCCTCAAATGAAGTATTACAATTAAAAACTGCTAAATAATTATCTCTTTCGGTTAGGCAACGTAAAATATTTTTCTTTACACCTAAATCCAACACTGCCACTCTTCTGGCAGCATCTTCATTTCCAACATAATAAGTTTCGGTAGTTGATACTTTGCTTGCAAGCTCCAAACCTTCCATAGAAGGTACTTTTGCTAACTCAGCAGTTAATTCCTCTATGGTTTTTTCTTCCGAAGAAATGATGCAATTCATGGCACCTTTCTGACGAATATGTCGCACAATTGCTCTGGTATCAACATCGGCAATTCCAACTAAATTATTAATTGAAAAATATTCTTGAATGGTTTGGTCTGCTAATTTTCTATCGTGAGTAACGTTAAAACTTTTACAAACTAAACCTGCAATTTTGATGTCATCACTTTCAATTTCATCGTTGTGAATACCGTAATTTCCAATATGAACATTGGTTTCTACTAAAATTTGGCCAAAATAACTTGGGTCTGTAAAAACTTCTTGATAGCCCGACATGCCAGTATTAAAGCATATTTCGCCATAAGTAGTACCTATTTTACCGATTGAAGTTCCTTTAAATACAGTGCCATCGGCTAAAAGTAACACTGCTGGAAATTTGTTTATTAACTTTGTCAAAGTGGTTTGGGTTTTGGCAAAAGTAAACTTTTTTAACTTTTTGCCAATTGATGTTTCTCAATCATTGTCCACAAATTATACTAATTCTTTGTGAAGGCCTGTTTTTGTATTGTTTATAAATAATAAAATAAAAATGATGGTGTAAGCCACACCCAATTGGGTAGTTAAAAATGCCTCAATGAGAAAGGCCATGGAAATAACTAGAAAATGCGCTAATAAATTCATATTCTGAAGATCTGAAATAATTGGAAAATAAAATGAACTTACAAAAATCAATAATCCTATTATTCCAATGGAAGCTAAATAAAACAAAAACTGATTATGAGGAATGATTTTTTTTGTAATATCAGGGTATTTTTCTGCAAATATTTGATTGTTTAAATCTTCAATGTCGCCTAATCCACATCCAAAAAACCAAGAAGAATTTTCAGTAATTTCAATGGCATTTTTGTAGGAAATCATTCGGCTTCCAAGCGATTGATCATTGGCACTTCCACCATTTTTATAGTTGTCAATGTCTTTTTGCGTATTGGTTAATTTGTTTCTTACAGTAGGAGAAAACTTAAAAGTAAACACAGCAACAATAGTGCACAATACAAATATTGAAAACGATAAAATGTATTGCTTTTTAAGAATTATTTGCTCGTAAAAAACCAATAATACTAATCCGTAAAATGAAAACAAACCTGCACGAACGGAAAAAATATGAAGAAAAATAATTAGAAAAATGGTAATAATAACGATAAAAGACTTATATATTAAAGCACTTTCATTTTTAAATGAATTGTATAATAAATAAATAGAAAAGGCACACATTAAACTAAATGTAGGATGATGTCCAACCATGGTAGGCATTACCCTACTTTCTAAATAGGCTTGGTTTACTTCTGCTTGGTTATTAAAATAAAAAACCAATGCTTGAATTGCTGTTATAATTACACCTAAAATAAATGTGTAAATAATAATTTTTTTTCTTTTTTCAGGTATTTCATCCATTTGAGCGTATGCAAAGGGCATGACCAAAAATGGAATTAGAATTTGTAATCTTAAGCTAAAATAGTTTAAATTATTAGAATATAAAACGGAAGGAATTACCACCAAAAAACTAATAATTAAAGCCAAAAGAGATTTGGAATTCAATAAGTTTTTAAACCAATTTTTAGGTTTTGCTGAAAGCAAACCAACCAATGTAAACCCAATCATGGCAATGCTTAACAAAGCCCTAAAATAATCGGTAGTAAATATTCCAATAACAGAAAGCCATAAAAAAAACAGCAATAAGTCCTTGTTATACTTTAAAAACTTTTCTCTCATTAATTCCTAGTTGTTTATTAATTCTTTTGCTGCTAAAATAACTTGTTCAGTAGGATTATTTCCACTTAACATCACTGCAATTTCATTAATTTGTTCGGATTTATCAAGCAATCTAATATTTGAATAGGTTTTTTCGTGATCATTTTGTTTGTAAACGTTAAAATGAGCATCGGCTTTTGCAGCTATTTGTGGTAAATGTGTAATGGCTAAAACTTGGTGTTTCAATGCATGTTTCTTCAAAACTTCCGAAACTTTTAAAGCTGCTTCTCCACTAATTCCAGTATCTATTTCATCAAAAACAATACTTGGTAAATTTACTTTTTCACTGATCAATGATTTAACGCAAAGCATTAATCGGCTTAACTCTCCCCCACTTGCTACTTTATTAATAGGCTGTAAGT
>JBIILW010000081.1:0-7354 GCA_044338265.1 Bacteroidia bacterium
AAATCGCCTTCAGGTTCTAATATAAATCCCGCAATACTAGCATTCATTCCATCAAACTCTAATTTATATTTATTTGATTGGTTTTCTATGACTTCTATGATTGTAATTTTCCCTTTTCCTACTTTTTTTACTTCACTACTCCAAGTATACCAAGCTCCAACACCAAATGTTGTATCACTAAACGTCCATTTTGCGTTGGTATCTATACCATACCAAGGACTCCATTTTTCCCAATTTTTTAAATCTGTAGTTAATTGATAAATTTTATCGGGAGTGGAATTTATTGAAATTGATTTTTCATAATGCCATTTTTCGTTTAATCCAAAAGAACCCAACCACAATGCTATAAATATAATTGCAATGACAACAAGAAATGATTTTAGTGTTTTCATGATTTCAAAAAATTTGTTAAAACAAATTTATAAATTTTAATTCCATAAAAAATAATTATTATCTACATTTTATTTTAACAGTGAAACAAAACATCGATTTTTACTGTTATAAATTATACAAAAAGTAGTTTGATAATACTTTTAATAAATGAATATTTGAAAACCTTAAAAATAAAAACATGGTAACAAAAGCAACTGACGCTGAATTTAATGAATTAATTAAAAACAATTCCAAAATAGTTATAAAATACTTTGCAAACTGGTGCGGAACCTGCCGCTTATTTGCGCCAAAATTTTCTAAAATTTCCAATAAAGAAGAGTACAGCGATGTTTTGTTTTTGGACATCAATGCTGAAGAAAATCCTGAAGCCAGAAAATTTGGTGGTGTAAGCAATTTACCTTATTTTGTAGTGGTAAAAAATGGGGAAGTACTTTCGGCCGATACTACTGCAAAAGAAGAAGGCGTTGAGAAAATGATTGGATTATTATTGTAATTCATTCCTTATTTACTTAAAAAATATAAAATGAAATTACCAGTTATAAAACATTTGGTTGAAACTTTTTCAATAGAAGAATTGCAATTAGCAGAACAAAATTTATTGGACGAAAAGCCAATATCTATTGAGGTAGAAGGCAGCGATGAAGGTGAACAATTAACCCATATTTTAGGCGCTATTGATGTATTAGAAAGGGTAAAATTAGAGAACAAAGATAAATCAACTGCCTTACGTGAATTTTTTCAACGTGTTCGTAATTCAATTAGTTAATATTGCGAACGCAATTTAAAAACATGAAAATAGTAAAACCAGATTACAATTCCAATAAATCAAAAAAGGAACAAGTAGAAGAAATGTTTGATAACGTGGCTGCTAGTTATGATTTTTTAAATCGTTTTTTGTCACTTAGAATTGATACAATTTGGCGTAAAAAAGCAATTGCTCATTTAAAAAGTATTCATCCACAAATTGTTTTAGATGTGGCAACTGGTACTGCCGATTTAGCAATAGAAATTAACAAACAGCTGAATCCTGTTAAAATTATTGGTTTAGATTTATCGGAACAAATGCTTGCAGTAGGACGAATTAAGATTGCTAAGGCTAACTTAACCAATAAAATAGATATGATTAAAGGCGACAGCGAGAACTTAACCTTTGATACCAATTATTTTGATGCAGTAACAGTGAGTTTTGGTGTACGAAATTTTGAAAACTTAGATAAAGGCTTAACAGAAATAAATAGGGTTTTAAAAGTAGGAGGTAAGTTAGTGGTTTTAGAATTTTCAAATCCAAAAACTTTTCCCATTAAACAAATTTTTGGCTTTTACTTTCAATTCATTTTACCAACCATATCACGCTTGGTGAATAAAAAAAGTGGAAATGCATATAATTACCTACCAGAAAGTGTAAAATATTTCCCAGAGGGTGATGAATTTGCAAAACATTTGCGTAATTGCGGTTTTAGCAATATTATTGTGCAGCCATTAACATTCGGAACTTGTACAATTTACATCGCCAACAAATAAATTCAGTTAGTTTTTATAGCAGGTATCTTATCTGTTTTTTAACTGTTCTTTTATTGCATAATTATGCAGCAAAAGCACAACCAAATTTGCCTCAATATGATGCTCAAAAAATTCATTTTGGATTTACCTTAGCTTCAAATATTGGAAGAATGCAAGTGGAAACTCGTCCTGATTTTATGGCTGCAGATTCATTAAGAAATGTTGGTGTAATTAACTTTCCGGGAATAGGATTAGGTGCTATTACCAATTTTAGGTTAGGAAAATGTTGGGATATTCGAATAATGGCACCAGTTATTTCTTTTGTTCAACGAAATATTGTTTACGATTTTGATAATTCTCAAAAAATTGTAAAAGTTGAATCGGCATACTGCGATGGTTCATTATTGATAAAATACAAATCGGAACGCAGAAAAAATACCCGAGCTTATGTGGTGGCCGGTCCTCGTTTTAGTTATGATTTTGGAAGTACCAAAGACAGAACTAGGGGATATCAAAACCCGGTAGTTTCATTGAATCCAATTACTTTTGGTTGGGAAGCTGGAGTTGGAATGGATATCTATTTTGAATATTTTAAATTCTCACCCGAAATAAAAACCTGTCAAACATTTGGCAGCGCTTTATACCGTGACATTTATCCGTATACTCTAGCTATTGAATCTATTTATCCGCAGCTTATTCAAATAAGTTTGCATTTTGAATAATTGTCAATTTTTTTTAAGCAATATATTTTTTGCTTAAGCAATTAAATTTTCCCAAATGAAATTTACCATAAACCATACTGATGCTAATTCCAAGGCTCGTGCAGGAGTTATCGACACCGACCGAGGTCAAATATTAACGCCTATTTTTATGCCCGTTGGTACACAAGGAACTGTAAAAAGTGTGAATCAAACAGAACTTGCTGAACGCATCAAAGCACAGATAATTTTAGCCAATACTTACCATATTTATTTAAGGCCAGGAACATCAGTGATTAACAATGCTGGTGGCATTCACCAATTTATTAATTGGGACAAGCCTATGCTAACTGACAGTGGCGGTTTTCAGGTTTTTAGTTTAAATGAAATTAGGAAAATTAATGAACAAGGAGTTGAGTTCCGTTCTTATTTAGATGGAAGTAAACATTTTTTTTCGCCTGAATCTGTCATGGATATTCAGCGTCAAATTGGTGCTGATATCATGATGGCTTTTGATGAGTGTACTCCTTATCCTTGTGATTATAATTATGCTAAAAATTCCATGGGTTTAACACACCGTTGGTTAAAAAGATGTATTGATAGATTTGATTCAACCGAAGATTTATATGGAAAAAAGCAAGCATTATTTCCCATTGTTCAAGGTTCTACTTTCAAAGATTTAAGAATAGAAAGCGCAAATTTTATTGCGGATCAAGGTAGAGAAGGAAATGCAATAGGTGGACTTTCTGTAGGTGAACCAGCCGAAATGATGTATGAAATGACAGAATTGGTTTGCGATATTTTACCCAAAGATAAGCCTCGTTATTTAATGGGCGTGGGTACTCCTGAAAATATTTTAGAATGTATTGCCTTAGGAATTGATATGTTTGATTGTGTATTACCAACTAGGAATGCGCGTCATGGTTTTATATTTACCAGCCAAGGAATTATTAATATAAAAAACGAAAAGTGGAAAAACGATTTTTCCCCTTTGGATGATGTTTTTACTCCTCAATATTCAAAAGCATATTTAAAGCATTTAATTAAATGCAATGAATTTTTGGGTGCAAGTATTGCAAGCATTCAAAACCTTTCGTTTTATTTATGGTTAGTGGGCGAAGCCCGTGAACATATTATAGCTGGCGATTTTATCAGTTGGAAAAAAAGCACTTTAGATATTATCAATAGGAGACTTTAAAAGGTAACTAACAAATAACTTCAGGCTTTAATATTTTATGCTTTACTTTTTTTCGCAAAAATCCAAAAGCTCAATAACATAAAAAAAGCTGCTTGAATTATCTTCAAGCAGCTTTTTTTTATAATTATAATTCTAAATTATTCTTGAATCATTAATTTCATAGTAGCACTTTGGTTGTCGCTATTTACAACATTTACGAAGTAAATACCTGCTTTTAATTCATTACGTTCAATTTTTAAAGTAGCTAATTCGTAGTTGTTATAAGTACGGATGGTTTTACCTGCTAAATCTAAAATTGTAACATGATGTGAATTTGAGCGATCATTAAATGCTAACACTGAATAATCGTTAGTAGGGTTAGGATATAAAGTAACTTGGCTAGCAAATGCCGCTTCACTAACGCTAGTATAACCAGCTGCACATTTGCTAAATTGGTAAGAAACTTTAACCGGGCTAGCTACTGTTCTAACATATACACGGTTAAAACCACCAATACCATTAGACTCTACACAACTACGATTTAATGAATCATAATCTTCCTCGTTAGTTTTAGTAGTAGCATCACCATTAGTAAATTTGTAGTTTATTTTCCCTGGGCAAATTGAATCAAAAGTAACTGAATAAATACCTGGCTTACCTGCAATTTGAGTCATTTCAACTGCACCTGCTTGCCATTGTGGTTTTGTAAAATCACCAATGATATAAATTTTACTTGCTGGAGTTGGAGCACCAGCAGCTGTGAAATCAACAATAAAAGTAACTTTTGAAGTTGCTGGTTTGCTTGGGCAAGGGCCTTCAACTCTAGAACCGAAACATGTTAATTTAACTGTATCACTTTTTGCTAAAGCTAAAATTCTATCAGGTCCACCTTCCCAATTAGTGTTGCCATTTTTGTGGAAACGGAATTTGAATTTTGCCTCACCTGAATCTAAATCATTAACTGTTAAAGCATAAATTCCTGAAGTACCAACTTGGCTCATTTTTAAACCAGCACCAAAAGCTGTTAATTTTGCACCAGCACCTGCAACAGTAACTGAATCAAAACCACCGTCACAATTAGAACTATTCATGTCAACTTGGAAACGTAATGCAAAAGTAGGGATTGGTGCAGCAGGGCATGCAACGCATGATCCAAAACAAACTTTGTTTACAGCTAAATCAGCTAATACACTTATTTCTCTGTTTTTGTCATTTCCAACTCCACAAGTAGAAGGTACACTTTCTGAAGAACTCCAGCCGTTACCATTTATAAATTTGTATTGGTAAGTTCCTGAGTCAGCTGTTAAAATGACTTCATAAATTTTATTACTACCATATAAGTTAGCCATCATTGTTTTAGCTGGATCCCAACCTTGAATAGAACCTGCTAAATGAACGCCATTTGCACTTACTGTTTCATTTTTTAAATCAACTGCAAAACGCACAGCATATTTTCCTGTTGGAGCTGAAGCTGAATATTTAATGTTGATAACTGAAGTATCATTAGCCATTGAATCAATATACATCCAACGGTTTGCATCTCCCGTTTGACCATTTAAAGGATGTGGTTTTTGACAAATTGCGGGTACATTTTCAGCACCACCCCATGAATCACCATTGATGGCTTTAAATTCGATTACTTGTCCTGCATTGATGTCAAATATATTTCCAAAAAAACCAGTTTGTCCTGGTATTGGAAATAAGGTAGAAGTACTAGGATTCCATCCTTGGAAATTTCCTGCAACGTGAACTCCTGCTGAACCCACTGTTTGGCCTGTCATGTCAACCACGATGGCTACTTTTTTTGCAAATAAACCACTCATGGTTACCATTGCTGCTGTCATTAGTAAAATTTTTTTCATTTTTTTGTTTTATTTTAGTGTATTTAGTGGGTGCAATTTATAAAAATATTTTTATTTCAAAAAATTAATTTTTTAACATAAAAATATTATTTTAGCAACCTTAAAAAAAAATATGCAAAAAAGATACAATTTCAAATTATTATTATTATTAATTATTTCTTATCATTCATTTAAGTTGAATGCTCAAATAGTTACCATTACTCCGGGTTTTGCAACTGCAGAAACGAATAATGTAATACTTACTTTTAATGCCGATTTAGGAACTGCGGGTTTATTCAATCAATCGGTAATTTATGCGCATACTGGCGTTATTACAAATTTAAGTACTTCCACCAGCGATTGGAAATATGTACTTACAAATTGGACAACTAATTTGCCGAAGGCATTATTAACAAGAGTGGGAACCACCAATGCCTATACTCTAAATATAGGAAATATTAGAAGTTTTTATGGAGTTCCAAGTGGCGAGCAAGTTTTGAAACTTGCCATGGTTTTTAGAAATGCTGATGGAAGTAAAGAAGGAAAGGCTACAGGTGGTGCTGATATTTTTGTAGATATCAATCAAGGAAGTTTTCAGTTAAAAATTAACACACCTGCAAAAGGAACTTTTTATAATGTTACAGATTCTATATCTGTGAATTGTTCCTCGTCAGACTTAGGCGATTTAAAATTATATGCAAATGGCAATTTGATTGCATCAAAAACAAATGACAGTTCATTAACTTATAAAAACTTATTTAGTAATATAGGTACGGGTAAAATAAAATTAATTTTAGAGGGAACCAAAAACAGTTTAAAATATTACGATACTACCTATATTTTAAGCAAACAGTTTAACAATGTGGCGGTAACGCCAAATGGTATTGTAGATGGTATAAATTACTTAAACGATACAAGTGTGATATTACAATTGTATGCACCTTATAAAAGCTATGTGTATGTATTGGGTGACTTTAATAACTGGGAATTCGATCCCAATTATCAAATGAATAAAACGCCTGATGGAAACCGTTATTGGATTAGAATAAATGGGTTAAAAAAAGGAACTGAATATGGATTTCAATATTGTATAGATGATGTGCAGTTAAGAATTGCTGACATATACGCTGACAAAATTTTAGATCCATTTAACGATAAATGGATAAGTAATTTAACTTACCCAAATTTAAAAACTTATCCTACTGGAAAAACCACAGAAATAGTTTCGGTTTTAGAAACTGGGCAAAATACTTTTGATTGGAAATATAATTCATTTAACAAACCTAATAATGATAAATTGGTAATTTATGAGTTGTTATTACGCGATTTTTTAGGAAAGCACGACTTTAATACACTCAAAGATACCTTAAATTATTTGCAAAAATTAGGGGTAAATTGTATTGAGTTAATGCCTGTAAATGAATTTGAAGGAAATGAAAGTTGGGGTTATAATCCTATGTTTTATTTTGCTTTGGATAAATATTATGGCAATAAAAATTCATACAAAGAATTTATTGATGAGTGCCACAAACGAAACATGACAGTAGTAATGGACATTGCTTTGAATCATTCTTTTGGACAAAATCCACAAGTAAGAATGTATTTTGATAAAAATGCACGACAATACGGTCAACCAACTGCTAATAATCCTTGGTTTAACCAAGTAGATAAACATCCTTATGGAGTGGGTTATGATTATAACCAAGAAGCGCAACCTACTAAAGATTTTGTAGACAGGGTTTTAA
>JBIILW010000082.1:0-7307 GCA_044338265.1 Bacteroidia bacterium
TTCAATTGAACACTGATAGAAACGCTATCTTTTACGGTAACATCTCTGTTCTCAATTTTCATATTAGCATAATTAAAATTTGAATAACTTAAACCATGTCCAAAATGGAATAATGGATTAAAACCTATTGGTTTAAATTCGTTGTTCAAAGTTTCAGTATATTTACAATCATAAGTGGTGTGAACGCCAGCGAAACGAGGAAAAGTAAATGGCAATTTGCCACTAGGATTTACTTTACCTATCATGATATCAGCAATGGCTAAGGCACCTTCATTTCCTGGCAAATAAGCATCTAAAATAGCATCACAAAGTGGTTCAGTTTTAGCAAAAGTTCTTGGTCTTCCTTCTAATAAAATTACTACTACTTTTTTACCCGCTTTTTTATAAATTTTTATCAAATTTTGTTGTGATTCATCTAACTCTAAATCGTTGATGTCACCAGGTTTTTCAGTATAAGTATCCTCACCCAAACAAAGCACCACAGTATTTGCATTTTTCGCAGCGTTTAAAAGCAAATTTTCAGATAAATTCTGTGAGTAAGTGTTACCTTTTAAATAACTCACATTTTCATTTCCAAAAACATTTTTCAACGCACCTAAAACTGTTAAAACTTTAGGATTGTAATTGGTGTCTCTTCCTTGCCAAGTATGACTCCAACCACCATTCAAAGCATTGATATAATCAGCATTTGGACCAGTTACTAATATTTTTTCATTTTTTGAAAATGGTAAAATATTACCTTCATTTTTTAATAAAGTAATGCTTTGGCAGGCCAATTCATAACTTAATTTTTTACTTTCAATTTGTTCCGGTTCTTTAAAATTTTCAGGCTTAGAAATTGATGAATCAAACAATCCTAACTCGTATTTTAAAGTTAAAATTCTTAGTACCGCTTCATCTATTCTTTCCTTTTTTATTTTGCCTTCATTTACATTTTCAATCAAGTATTTTGTAAAGTCTAAATCAAGCGGAACCATTGCTAAATCAATACCTGCGTTAATAGCAAGCGCAACTGCTTCCTTGTATGTTTCAGCAACTTTATGGCGTTCAGTTAGGTTTTTTATATCCTCCCAATCAGTCACTGTTATTCCCTCAAATTTCAATTCACTGCGAAGCACCGTTTGCAATAAAAATTTACTGGCATGAACAGGTTCTCCATTCCATTCACCTGAATTAATCATAATGGTTTTTGCACCTGCGGCAATTGCTTTAGCAAAAGGTAACAAATAAATTTCACGTAATTGACGCTCTGGAATATAAGCAGGAGTTCTATCATGTCCACTTTGCGGATTACTATAAGCCACATAATGTTTTAAGCAAGCAGCAAAAGGTTTTACAGTTCCATTATTGGTATTTTGATAACCGTTTACAATAGCTACTCCCATTTGAGAAACCAAAAAAGGATCTTCACCAAATGTTTCCCAAAACCTTGGCCACATTGGATTTCTTCCCACATCTAACACTGGTGAAAAGTTCCATGGTATGCCACTTCCTCTTACATCGTTGGCAACAAATTGTGCCATTTTAAAAGCCATTTCAGGATTAAAAGTTGCTGCCAATCCTATTTGTTGGGGATATAAAGTAGCGCCAACCGTATAATTTGCGCCATGAATGGCATCAATTCCATACAATACTGGAATTTTTAAACGCGATTGTTGGCTGTATTTTTCTATACTGGTAATAATTTCTTCCCAATGATTCACATCGTAAGTATGTCCACCAACATTTAAAATTGAACCAATTCCCAAATTCACAATTACATTTTGCAATTTAGCGGTATCTAAAGCATGTGGTTTTTCCAAATTAAAACCTTCCCCTTTTGAAATCATTTCAATGGTTAATTGTGTCATTTGCCCAGCTTTTTCTTCTAAAGTCATTTGACTTAATAATGTTTGTGCTTTCGCTTTTGCCGACTCGTTAGTTTTAGTTCCACATTGCCAAAGCAAGAAAGAAAAAAGTATAAAAAGTAAAATTGTTTTATTCATAATTTTTGTTTTGTTCTATTGTAATTTCATCGAGCCAAAGCTCGCCAGAATTGTTAAATTCAATGAATAATTGTTTGAATCTAGTAATATCAAATCCTTCTTTTATGAAGTCAAATTCAGTAAAAGGAATGGTAATCATTTGCCAATCTTTATTACTTGGCAAACTCGTTATATATTCTTGTTTTATTGGCATCATCGTTGTTTTGCCATTGTAACTTTCAAAGCCAATATTTAAATTTTTGGAAGTATTAAAATTATCAGATGAAACATAGAATTTGATTGAATAATTTTTCAATGAATCAGGAAAAGAAATGGCTTGCCAATGTTCCCAATTCATTCCAATTTTTCGCGTTTGTTTTCCACTTTCTAGTTCATTCCATTTTAGGTAAATAGATTTACTTCCAGCATAAATTTTAGTACTATCTAATGAAATATTTTTACCAATATAATTACCCAATCCCCAAGCAAAAGGTAGTTCATCATGAAATATAGTTGCAGGAAAAATTTGTGTAGTTGTAATACCAAATTTCTTACTATTTATATTTTTGGAATTAGCTCCTCCAATTTCAATTTTATCAATTAAAAAAGCACCTGTTCCTTGACATTCTATATTTAAACTTTTTATGTTACTAAAATCGCACAATGGCTTGGATGATTTCAAAAAAGTTTGCAATGGAATACTCACTTTTTGCCATTCTTCATCTATTGGATAATGTGATAATTGACTTGCTTTAAGCACTGTTGCACTTTGAACTCCTGAGTAATCTTCTAATAAAAAAATTAATGTTGGAATAAATTGTTTTCCTTGAATGGCTCTTATGTAAAAATCAATGCTACCGCTTGACATTACATCTGATAAATCTTTTGCGGCGTAGCCGTTCCAACCAATTCCAAAGCCTATCCACGGACAATTACCTGTTCTGTTCCAACTAACACTTAAACACGATTTACCACTAAAAGAAATGGAATCAATTCGTGAAAAATTCTTACAATCTGTTTTTTCCATTCCCCAAACATCTACCGTTTGATCGTTGTAAATATCTCTGTCTTGAAATTCATTAACAGCGGTATTTGCATATGTCCCTCCCCATTCATCTGTTAATTGTGTTTTTTGCATGCGAATGCCACAATTACTTAATGAAATAATTAATAGAAACAGATATTTAATCGACTTTCTCATTATGGTTGAAATGGCGCTGAATAAGTGAATGAAGCAAAGTCAAGTCCAACGCGAGTGGCACCTGATGTTCCAGGTTGGGCTAATAATAAAAACTGTGCATTTATAATTCTATCCAATTCTTTTTTACCATTTCTATCGGTGTTCCCAAATCCGCCAGAAGTAGAAATACTGGTTTCATCGTATGAAAAACTAACCAATTTCCAACCTTTCCAATTAACATTCAATTTGTAGTTATAAGTTCCTTCTTCAGCTGCTTGGTAAATTCCATCTAAATTATCGTCTTCCTGAAATTCTAAGCTTAATTGTGCATTTTTATCGCCCCAACCATATACATATGCGTTAAAGAAAACTTTCTTCGGATTATCAGTACTAAAAACAAAATAATTGTTAGCAGTTCCTTGACTAATTTTAGCACTTAATGCCATTCCGCAAATAAACAAACTAGCTGTAGGTCCATGGTTACCGGCCATTACATAGAACCTTGTTTTTTCGGCAGATGAAATTCCCGAATAATTAACTGAAGTAGAATTATATGATTGTTGACCTTCGGTAAATGTATTATAAGCACGTTGTGGACTTTCAAAATCATCAATTAAAATATCAACTGAAGGAGTTGGTCTTGTAGCTCCAATCATAATAGTATCGGAGTATAAAGTATCTGGATAATTTTCAAAACTCATGCGTGCAACAACTAGTTCATTTTTTCTGAAAAATGGTGCAAAAGAAATACTTCCATTCCATGCTAATTGATTCAATGAAAAATCTTTATCATTACCCGTAAATATTTTCAATGCGCCACTATTTAACCCAATTATTTCAACAGTCCAATTGGTTCTAATTGAAAGTTTGGTATTGTAAATTACAATGTCGCCAGTAGCAAAATTTGGTGCTTTTATAGAAGCTTTCAAAGGCTCTAAAACTTTAAAATAACCAAAAATATCTACCAATTCCGGCCCTTCAATTTTTGTTTCCTTTTTACAAGATGAAATAATTGCAATGGCAATAATTCCTATATATAGTAATGTTTTTTTCATGTTCGTTATTTAAAAAAATAAGTTGTAAATAATGGCTAATCTGTTTATAGCATATTGGTTTTCTACCAATAATTTATTATTCCAATCGGCTTGTTGATACTGGATTTTTAAGCAATTATTTTTGCTGAATTGATAATTAATACCTCCCAACAAAATGGTTTCTTGTAAATCTGCGTTATATGATTTATAAAAAATAATTTCATTGAATGAATTACGTTGCGCTAAAAACTCATTTCCCTCGGCATTTAATAAAATTCCTGCTAATTGAATTTCTAAATTTGGAATAATTTCATACTCCACTCCTACTTTTATTTGGGTACTTATAAAATCAATTTTGTCAATTCCATCAGTTCCATTTCTTGTGGTATTTTGTTGTTTTACAAACAATCCAACATGCACTTTCTTTTTACCTTTATATAATTCATTTACGCCTAAATCGGCCAATATTTCAAAATTTGTAAAGTCCCTAATTGAAGTAGTTCCTTGCCCTGTAATTTCATTGTACATGGATGCATTTCCACTTATTTTTAAAAGATTTTTATTGCTATGATTCCATGCTAATTTAACATCAGTACCTTGTCGGTTTGGAGTTGCTTTTCCGTAAGGCAACATGTTTTCATATGCAGGGTTATAATCTTTTAAAGTTGGACTTAAAAACATATTGTAATAATTTCCATCTGTTAATACAGAAAGCATATTTGCTGGTCTTGCCGATTCACGATTGGTGTAATAGGGATATTCACTTGCTACCGCATTAAAATCTACTCTTCTGCTTTGAGCGCCTATACTTCTATAATTAGTTTCTACACTGCGTAAATCAATTTCAATATTCCAATTTTTCTTTTTATTGTCAATATTAATTGAACCATCCATAAAGATTCCATCGTTTATTAGAGGTGCGTTATTGGTATTTTCATAGGTAACATTCGATTTGCCAAATTCTCCACCCAATACTACTTTCAAATCTTTTACTTTTAAATTTTCTTTTACCTCAAAACTATTCACAGTATTGCTGAATAAAGCGTTAGAAAACATAGCAGTTTTTTGCACGTCAAAAGCATTGGTATAATTATATGCTATGCTTAATTGGTTAAACATTTTTGCCTGAATGGTGCTTCCAGCAAAAAGTCTATCGGGAGAACTGAAATAGTCGGTTTGTTTATTTTTAGTAATTAATCCTGTTACATGAATATGGTTCACATATTTATTGAAATCAAAACCAATATCTGCCGTTGCACCTTGTTGACGCCAAGAATTTTGACCATAAAATTTATCATAAGCAATTACTTCTGTGAATGTATTAAAAGCAGCAGGATTATTTTGACTCAGTTCACCTTGATTGTTAAATAAAGTATAAGCAGTCATTCGAGTATTTAAGTCGCCAACTTGGTATTTTATTCTGTTAAACATTAAGCCTCGTAAGTATAATTCACGTAAGTTAAAAATGATTCCACCGCCCCAAAAACCTGTCAGGTCATTTTGCACTCGAGTGGTAGCTTTTATCTCAGTATTTTCTGAAGGACGGATATGTAATCCAAAATCAAATAAAGTAGCACCAGTCATTTGTTTTCTGGCGGTGGTGGTGTCTTTATTGATTAAGTTTCCACTCAAACTACTGTTGTTAAAAGTAAACCTTCCAGAACCAAAAAAATCAATCTTTTTTTCCTGCGCTTGTATTGCCAAAGGCAACAAACCAAGACATAATAATAAGTATGTATATATATGTTTCATGTTAAAAATATAGTTTAAGTTCTATGGTTGTTTCTGTTCCTTTAATATTATCTTTTACAAAACTTTTGTCTTCTTGGCTAAACCAACGTCTTCTAATATATAAATTTGTATTTTTAGCAATGGCTAAATCTAAACCCAATCCAAACAAATTAGATTCTTGGTTAATGGCATTATTTAAAGTGCTTCCAAATTTTCCATCTACATTATCACCTTTGTTTAATTGGCTATTACCTATAATGTATTCTTTACCAAACGATGTAATTAAACTCACTTCTTTGTTGATCATAAAAACAGCATCAAATTCATGGTAAAAAGTTCGTAAATAAGCATTACTGCTAAAGGTTGGAATGATGTTAAAATCACTTTGCGCTGAACCAAATGAACCAACATAAAGTAAGTAAAAAGGAATATAACTAAAATTTACTTTTTGTTTTAATTGTACTTGTAACATGTTAAAATTGGTCAATGTTTTGGGCATTCCCATTGAATTTGTATCGGTAATTTCCATTGATTGAGAAAAGCCACGGAAGTATGATGTCCAATTGCTGTATGCACCCACATTATTTACAAAAGGAACAAAACGAGAAAAAGGCAAAGCATTTATTTTATGGCCAAAAGCCAAAGTACGTCCCATTGATTTTATTTCACTAGAAACCATATTTCCAATGTTTAACTTAGTTGATTTTGTTATATCTAACCAAAAATTAAAACTAAAACCTTTTCTATTATTACTAATTTGTCCAACGTCAGTTATTGATCCAGCAAAATTACTAATTCCACCACTTCCACCAGCCGAATTACCAATTTGATTTACAGATGATGTACTTAAAAAAGCGGTATTTGAACTTAAAAAATTTCCGTAATAATTTACAAATTGCGGACTCATATAAAATCCTTCTATATCAAATGGAATTTTTGTAATTTTTGCAGGTGTTGTAATTTTAACCCTAATTGCTTCGCCCCAACCTTCTTTTTGAGTATTTGAATAAAGCTGGCCTCTTCCCATTTCTGCTGATAAATCAAAGCCGTTCCAAATCAAGTCGTATGAAAAAGTTTGTAATTGAATTCCAGCTTCTTCAGTTGCTAATGAATCTAAGAATGAAGTATAATTCATCATATTAAATCCAATGGTTTGATTATTTATTTTTTTTCTAACTCTTAGTCCAAAAGTATAGGAAGGAATTTTACTGCCAATTATAGATTGAACTGGGGTAACGCCATATAATAATCGAAACGACATGTTACCCGGAAGTTCATTTCCATCTATCATCATTCCTTTAAAAGCTTGCATTCCAAAGCGCATGTCTCTACTAATATTTCCATATTCAAAATAGTTAGAGGCCCTATCATATGACACAGAATTATTTTCCCAAGGAT
>JBIILW010000011.1:0-14426 GCA_044338265.1 Bacteroidia bacterium
GCATTTATTTGCACCAATTAAGTTTATAAAAATGATAAATAAAGAAGATGTTTTAAAAGCATTGAGCACTGTTCAAGAGCCAGATTTACACAAGGATTTGGTTACATTGAACATGATTCAAGATATAGTAATTGATGGGTTAACTGTCAGTTTTATTGTGGTTTTAACCACACCTGCTTGTCCTTTAAAAGAAAAAATTGAGAAAGATTGTGTGGATGCAATTCATCAATTAGTAAATGACCAAGCAGAAGTTAAAGTCACTATGACTGCCAATGTTTCAACCAATCGTACCGATAAATTAACACTTCCTGGTGTTAAAAATATTATTGCGGTAGCAAGCGGAAAGGGTGGAGTAGGAAAAAGTTCAGTTTCAAGTAATTTAGCCATTGCGTTAGCAGCCACAGGTGCAAAAGTTGGTTTATTAGATGCCGATATTTATGGACCAAGCATTCCTATGATGTTTGGCGAAATGGATACACAACCTCTAATGCGCGATGTAGATGGAAAACAATTAATGGTGCCAATTGAAAAATTTGGAATCAAATTATTATCGATAGGTTTTTTAATTAAACCAGAGCAGGCAGTAGTTTGGCGTGGGCCAATGGTTTCATCGGCATTGCGCCAATTTGTTAGCGATTGCGATTGGGGTGAATTGGATTATTTAATTTTGGATTTACCACCTGGAACTGGTGATATTCATTTAACGATGTTGCAAATTGTTCCATTAACGGGTGTGGTAATGGTTACAACTCCGCAGGCTATTGCCTTAGCAGATGCTTATAAAGCTGCTACGATGTTTAGCATGACACCCGTTAAAGTTCCCATTTTAGGATTGGTAGAAAACATGGCATATTTTACACCAGAGGAATTACCTGAAAACAAATATTATATTTTTGGTAAGGATGGGGGGAGAAATATGGCGAGTGAATTAAATGTAAGTTTATTAGGTCAAGTGCCAATTTATATGAGTATTCGTGAAGGTGGCGATGCTGGAATTCCTGCCGCATTGGATCAAACTAAACCAGCATTTAAAGCATTTGAAAAAATAGCTCAAAATGTGGCTCAGTTGGTTTCAATTATAAATTCAACTGAAAAATCAGTTAGCGCTGAATAATTTCAAAAAGTTTATATTTGAAAAAAAAGTAGAAAATAAGAGATGAATGAATTGATGAGAGAAAAAGTGGAAATAGCTTTAAACAGCATGCGTCCATTTTTACAAGCCGATGGTGGCGATGTGGAATTGGTTGATATTACTGATGACATGGAAGTTCAATTACGCTTAACAGGAAATTGTAGCAGTTGTAATATTAGCCATATTACTATGAAAGCAGGAATTGAAAATGGTATAAAAAATGCCATTCCTGAAATAACGAGGGTAGTAGCTATTAGTTGATAGTTGTTAGTTGTCAGTTGATAGCGTTAGGCAAATTCTCATAATTATTTATAAAAAGGTTTGGCGAAAGCTGACCTTTTTTTGTTTTGAAATATTATGTAATTATTCAATGTAACGTTTGATTTATATCAACGTTCATTTGTTTCAAAATATCATTTTAAATCTATCAACTGACAACCATCAACCGTCAACTAAGATTCTTCACAAACAAATAACTTATAGATTATAAAATATTGTTTATTTTGCACAGATTTTAAAAAATGATGAAGTTAAAAATAACACTTTTATACCTATTTCTTGTTGCTATTTCCATTGCGCAAGCGCAAATATTGCCTACTTTTGGCAATAGTCGTACGGGTGGAAGTGGCATGCAGTTTTTAAAAATTGCGCCCGATGCTCGTTCAGCAGCTATGAGCGGTGCAGTGGTTGGATTGGTAAACGATGCTTCTGCAATGTATTGGAATCCTGCGGGAATTACCAGCATTGATACAGGAAAAGTAACTGCCCAATTTTCAAATACTCGTTGGTTTGGAAACAGCCAAGTAAACTATGGAGCAGTAGCCTTTAAAGCCGGCAAATTAAGTTACTTAGGTATTAATGTAATGAGTTTGGGTTTTGGCGATAACAAAGAAACAACCGAATTTGAACCAAGTGGTACTGGCCGAAATGTATTAATGGGGAGCACCTCAATAGGTGTATCTTTTGCAAAAATATTAACCAATAATTTTAGTTTTGGATTACAAGCCAAATTTGCACAAGAAGTCATAGCAAATGTGTCTTTAAATAATGTGTTATTTGATTTAGGATTAACTTATAATATTGGAATAAAAAATGCAAGATTTGGGGTTACATTTACTAATTTTGGTTTAAATGTTGCACCAACAGGCGATGTTACCATTTTAAAAATGAATAATGAAAGTGCTAAAAGCGATTTTACTCCTGTTTCTGCCCCAGCAATTTTTAGGTTAGGATTTGCCATTGATCCCATAAGCGATGGAACTAATATTTTAACTGCTGCTGCACAACTCAATCACCCAACAGATAATAACGAAACTTTAGCCGCGGCCTTAGAATATAGTTGGAAGAAAATATTATTTGCCCGCACTGGTTGGGAGTTTGGATTAGATGAAGACAATAATTTTCCTACACTTGGTTTTGGGGTAAAATTGCCTCGCAGCTTTGGTAATTTTGGAATAGATTATGGACTAATAAGTAAATCAAGAATAGGAAATATTCACAGAATAGGTTTATTATTTACCATTAAATAAATGAACAATATGAATTTTAAAAATATAAAAATAATCGTTTTATTTATATCAATGATGGTTATCATTTCTTCTTGTTCCATATTTGGAAGTAAGCAAAACGATACTGTTGATGATGTATTAAAGCAAGGTCAAATAGATCCAAACTTAGTTCCAAAAGCAGTAAGTTATGTGCCTATCTTCCCATTTTTTAAAGGTTTTCAAAATCCAGTAGATGTATTCGTTGGTTTCGATGAAATGATTTATGTGGTAGATGATAAAGGTTTAAATATTTTAGATCAAAAAGGAACTTTGGCGTATACCATTGCCATTCCCGGAGCTACTGAAGTTACCCAAGACAGACGTTTGCATACTTATGTAATTGGAAAAGTTTTTGATGTAACTGTAAATTCAACTGTAACTTGTGTGTATCATTTAGAAGGAACAGGTCAAGGTAATTATAAATTTATTGATACTTTAATACATCCATTTTGCGATGCTTCGCGTCAAAGTACACAGTTCAGAGGTGCCGCTGATGTAGAAGTAACTTATACTGGTTTGGCATGTTTGTCAGACAATACTTTATACGTTACACGCAAAGGTCCAAGAAACCAAGCTAATACTTTTGTTAGACCAGATAATGCAGTATTGATTTTTAACCAAGATGGATTAAATATTGGTTACGCAGCGGGTTTAAATCCTACAGAATCTGGATTAAAAACCGCAATTGATATTTCTAGCATTGCTACTTTTTCGGCACCACCACAACGTTTGCAAGGAATGAGTACTTCAAAAAACTTTATGATTACTTCAAATAATCAAACCAATAATTTAGAGTATAAAACCTTAATGATAACTGTAATTGATGATCCAGATTTAGGTCCTCAATATTCAGAAACTGCTAGTTTGTTAAATTTTGATATTGGCAAAGCAAGCAGCTTTATGTACGAACCTTTTAAATTTAAAAAACCAGAGGATTGTTTCATAGCGCCCGATGCCACCAATTACTTTTTTGTAGTTGACAGCGAAACTGACTCTGTATACGTATTTACCAATCAAGGTTTTGAAGGGGTAAATCCTCCAGCAAATTCCACAATAAAAAAGCAAATAAATGTATCATTTGGAGGAAAAGCAATAGATGGAAAACCACTTGATGGACCGTTTAATTTTTTAGATCCAATGGGAATATGCTATAACCGCAAAATGATTTATGTAGCCGATAAAGGCAATAACAGAATTTGTAGGTATAAGTTGAATACTGATTTGGAATAAAAATAAAATTCAAAAAAATATAAATTCAAAATTCGAATTTTAGAATGACAAAAATGCGGAATGGATTAACCAATTTAACACTCGTAACAGTTCTTTTTACTTCTCAAAACAATTGATTTTTATTGGTGTTTATTAAAGTAACTTATAAAAATATATATTCGCAAAAACTATTTTACAGCTATGAATTTTCAATTTACTGAAGAACACTTAAATGTACAGCAAGCCGCTCGCGATTTTGCTCAAACCGAATTATTACCTGGAGTAATAGAGCGTGATGAACATCAAAAATTCCCTATGGAACAAATGTTAAAACTAGGGGAACTTGGTTTTTTAGGAATGATGGTTGACCCAAAATATGGTGGAAGTGGAATGGATTCTGTAAGTTATGTTTTGGCTATGGAAGAGTTTTCTAAAGTTGATGCTTCAGCTTCTGTGGTTGTTTCAGTAAACAATTCATTGGTTTGTTGGGGATTGGAAACTTTTGCGAACGAAGAACAAAAACAAAAATACTTAGTGCCAATGGCAAGTGGCAAATGTTGGGGAGCTTTCTTGTTATCGGAACCGGAAGCTGGTAGCGATGCAACAAGCCAAAGAACTACTGCTGAGGATAAAGGAGAATATTATTTATTAAACGGCACTAAAAACTGGATTACCAATGGTAGCACAGCAAAATATTATTTAGTAATTGCACAAACCCATGTGGAGTTAAAACACAAAGGTATTAATGCATTTATAGTTGAAAAAGATAGTCCTGGAATTGTAGTTGGAAACAAGGAAAATAAGTTAGGAATTAGAGGTAGCGATACCCATTCAATTATGTTTACCGATGTGAAAGTTCCAAAGGAAAACCGCATAGGTGAAGACGGTTTTGGTTTTAAATTTGCTATGAAAACGCTTGCCGGTGGCCGAATTGGTATAGCTGCGCAAGCATTAGGAATAGCAAGTGGAGCATACGAATTAGCCTTAGCGTATTCAAAACAACGTAAAGCATTTGGAACTGAAATCATGAACCATCAAGCTATTCAATTTAAATTAGCCGATATGGCTACTAATATTGAAGCTGCTCGTTTGCTTTGCTTAAAAGCAGCATACTTAAAAGATTCACATGGTGATTATGCATTGGCAAGTTCAATGGCTAAATTATATGCTTCGCAAGTAGCAATGGATACAACCATTGAAGCAGTTCAAATTCATGGTGGATACGGATTTGTAAAAGAATATCACGTAGAACGTTTAATGCGTGATGCTAAAATTACTCAAATTTATGAGGGAACAAGTGAAGTTCAGAAAATTGTAATTTCTAGGGAAATTTTAAAATAGTTTTACCCCAACTATTTAAATCTATATTTTAAAAGTCTTAGTTTTATAACTAAGACTTTTTTTATGTCAATTTTCAAATATTTATTGGAAATTATTTAATGCCGAATGGCAAAATAAATAAAATATTGCAAGCAACCTTTTTGTAATTTTATATTACTATTTGATTTATTGTTGCAAAGATTATATTTGCCATAATTATAACATTATTTGTAATTCATAAAAGTAATTATTCAATTAAACATACTAAAATAAATTAGATGAAACACCTTACCATTTTAAAAAAATCATTATTTGCATTAGTAGCTAGTGCAGTTTTTTATACTACAAATGCTCAAACTGCGCGTTTTCAGTTAATTCATAATGCTGCCGATCCCTCAATGGATACATTAGATGTATATGTAAACGGGTTAAAATACGACAATGTAGCTTTTAGACAAGCAACCTCGTTATTATCTGCAACTTCTGGTGCTGTAAAAATTAATATTAACGATAGAAATAGCATTGATAGCAGTGATTTAGTTTTAAAGCGTTTTACTTCAACTTTAGCAGCTAATTCAAATTCAGTAATTATGATTACTGGCGTTAATAACACTGCTAATTTTAGTGCTAATCCCAATAGTTTAAATACTGGAATTACTTTAATAACTAAAGCATTAACTACTTTAGCTGCAGGTGCGGGTAAGGTACAATTAAATATTTTTCATGGAGTAACTGATGCTCTTGGAGTTGATGTAGTTTCTAAACCATCAATTTCTACAGGGACTTTGCCTTCAAATTTACGTTTTGCACAAGCTAATGCTTCATCTTTGTTTTTTAATAATGTTCCTACTTATTTAGAAATGCGCGTTACAGGTAGAAGTTCTGTTTTAAAAGCTTACAGCGCAAATTTGACTTCATTTAACCAAAAAATGCTTACTGTATTTGCTTCTGGTTTTGTAAGTCCAACAAACAATCAAAATGGAAAAAACTTTGGCGTGTTTGCCGTTGATACCAATGGAATTGTAATTGAATTACAAGAAGCAACTCGTTTGCAGTTTATTCATAATGCTGCCGATATTGCTTTGCAAAGTGTTGATATTTATTTAAACAATATCAAAGTGGTTGCTGCTTTAAACTTTAGAAATGCAACTCCTTTTTTAACTACCAATACTGGTAACATGGAAGTAAGAATTTCCACAGCTGGCCAAACAGATACTTTGTTTTTTATTCCTTCATTAAATTTGGTTTCTGGCAAATCGTATTTAGCCATGGCAATGGGTTTAAAAGATTCTTCAACTTATGCTGCTAATCCTGAAGGTGCTAACAGATTATTGAATATTATTGGATATGATAGCATGCCCGAAAGTTCATTATTAGCGGGTAGTTTCCAATATTTGGTAGCCAACGGTAATACCGATGCACCTCAATTATCGTTTAATAAAGTTCCTTCACAAACGAGTATAATTTCTAATTTAAAATATGGTGACTTTTCAGCGTTACGAACTGATAATACTGGTTATATTTTTAATGTTAGTAACGGTTCAAAATCGGAATTTAATGGTGCATATTCATTGAATGTAGCTAATTATTTGAATCAATCTGGTGTAATTTTTACATCAGGTTTTTATCGTGCCGCTGGCAATCCTACTAATGCTGCTTCCTTTAAGGTTATGTTGGCATTAAGTAATGGAACAGTAGTTGAATTACCTCGTTTACAAAATAAATTACAGTTTATTCATAACTCACCTGATACTACAATTCGTAATGTAGATATTTACGCAAATGGAGTAAAAATAGTAAATGATTTAGGATTTAGAAGTGCTACTGGAATTGCCAATGGAACTGATGCCTATGTGCCAGTAAGAATTAATTTAACTAGAGGTAATGCAGTTGATACTTCAAATTCACTTTGGTCTATTAGTATGTTACCAGATTCTAATTTTAATATTGCCATAGCTTATGGTTTTACAGGTGCTTCTTATCGTGCAAATCCAGAGGGTAAAACAACTGCTTTTGACGTTAAAATGATTACTCCAGGTAAAATAGTTTCAACTTTCCCAACCCCTTCTAACGAAGTTATATTTTTCCATGGTGGGGTAAATGTAGGAAAATTAAATATTCAAGCGGATCAAGAAGCATTATTTGTAGCCAAAAACATATCTTATGGTTCTTTGTATAAATACAGTCCTACCAAAGGAAATGCAGGTGCTACTTATAGTGTAAATGATGCAGTAACAGGTAAAGGTTTATTGTCTTCAAACATAAATTTTGTTGGTAGAAGTGGTTTAGCAGGTGTAATGTTTGCTTCTGGATTTTTATTAGATTTAAGAAATTATATTGACTCAAGTTTAGTTGCTGGTAAATACGTTAGAAAAGATTCAGCGTATAATAAAGCAGATTCTATTTTCAATAAAGCGAATCCTAATTTTGCTTTAGGTTTTTATATTGCTTGGAGCAATGGAATAGTTGATTCATTTGAAAGCGTTAAATTCAGAACAGGTACAAATGAAATTATTGAAAACAATAATTTTGTAATGTATCCAAATCCTGCTAACGAAAATGTTTCCATTGTATTAAATGCCACTCAAAAATCAGAAGGAAATTTAAATTTATTCGACATGAAAGGTGCTTTGATAAAATCAATAAATACTCAATTAGTTGCTGGAATTAACACCGTTGATTTATCATTAACTGATTTGCCTAAAGGAATGTATTTTGTTCAAATTAATACTAACCAAAGCACATTGACTAAGAAATTAATTATCGAATAATCAATCAATTTTTTTAAAATAAAAAAACGAGCTAAGTTAATCTTGGCTCGTTTTTTTTTGAAAATTTTAGCAATAAAACAGCAATTAATTTATTTAATAGTTCCCAATTGTATTACTTCAAAATCTGTAGATTTGATGGATTTTAAACTTTGAACTTCAGTGTCAAGCCATCGAGAATCGGGGGATCCGCTAATAAACATATCTGAACCAATATCGGCTAAAATGATTCCATAAATTTTCATTGCTTTTAAAATAACTTGCATGTTTGGCGCATAAGTACTCATATTGAAAGAAGCTTTTAAACGAAGTCTTGCACCCATTGGTAACGATGAACCACTTAAGCCAGTTCCATTTACTTTATGACTTGCAGGACTAACATAACCATTAAAAACTTTTGGTTTACTTAAAGTAAATCTGATGCAATGGTCAATGGTTCCAGATGCAACTTCATCATATCTGAGTAAGCAAGGTAAAATGGGCAAACCAGCAGCATCGGCCGATGTAAAACCTTCTGTTCTAGTTGCGTTTGAGTTTAAATCAAATATGGCACCGCACGATGCTCCCCAACCATTTCCAGTTTGACTGGCATTATACATTTCGTATAATTTTCCGTTTTCTAAGTCAACAGTTAGTACATGGCTATCACCAACACCATTACCCTCTATAGGCGCTGTTAATGGAACAGGATATGGACCTGCATCGCTTTCATTTCCATAATTTCCATCGTAGCTATTAGCTCTAAAAGTTATGGGCACTTTAGCTTGACTGCCACAAACCACTGAAAATGGAATTCCAATTGGTGCTCCTTGCCATAATCCACTTCCAAAATCGGGATGTAAACTTACACTACCAATTGCTGAAATTATTGCCGCCGATTTTGAATCAACAACCGCATTTGAAATATCAGTATTTAATGGATTGGAAGCGGGGAAAATCTGAATCTTTTCCAAGTCGGCTTTGCTTGGATTGTTACAACTAACTGGTGTTGGATTTGGTGTATTATTACTTAAAGTTTTATCGCACGATGAAATAAAAATTGCAATGGCTAAGAACGGAGTTATTTTCATATTTAGCATGTTATATTATAATACAAGCTTAGAACAAGCATTTATAAAATCCTAATTTTGAAAGTAATATTCCATCAAAATGAAATCTATTTATTTAAACCCATCAATGGTAATCATTACTTTTCCAAAGTTATATTGCTGAATAAGCATTAAACTTTTATCATTATTTAAAAAAGCCCAATAGCGTTCTGGATCAGCTTTTAAATACTCGCCTGTTTCTTCGTTAATGGCTTGTTTTGTGTGTTTGTCAATGGCTTTAGTATAAAGTTTTAAGCTTTGAATGGCTCCATTATTATTGGTAATATTGATGGTACAAATTGCTTTGTTTTGCATCAGGCTATCAATCAATTTTTCACTTTGATTTTCATCGTAACCATCAAAATTTAACTGCTTAAACGTTGCAACATAAAATCTTAAAAACTTTGAGTCTGTAATGGCTTTTACTTTTTTGTTTGAATCAAAAATCAATGGTGTTTGTATATTACCATTGTCAATAAAAAAGCTATTGGCAGCATTTTCATAGTTAAACTCAATGCTTTTTATGTCTTCTGGTTGGTAGTTAAAAACTGTTCTATCTCGCCAAGTTAAACTATCGCTAATAAACCTTGGAGTTAAGTAACCAAAAAAACCTGGTATATGCACCGCATATGGTTTTGAGGAACCTTCAATTAACATATAAGTTCCATTTTGTTCTTGCGTAGCAGAACCAATATAAAGTGTTTTTACTGTTTCGTCTTTGGCATAAAACTGTGCTTTTATTCCTGTGGTTGCTAAGTCGCCAACTGCCGAGTTGTGTTCGCTTTGAGGAACTGGTCTTAATACCGCCAAGTTTTTAACCGTTGATAAAAGCAATTCTATTTTGCTAAAATCGGCTGTTTTATTATTGTTAATGGTCCAAGTTTGAGGTCCTTTTTTTTCTAAAATTACGGTATTCCCATTTCTGTCTGCAATAAATATTTTGTCAATTGCTGAGGTGTCAGTAATGGCAAAATCTGCAATATCTTTATAGTTAATACCCCAAGGTTTTTTGTTAATTAAATAATAAGATATTGCTACAAGCAACAAAACTAAAATGGCTAAATATGTTTTTTTATTCATGGTATTAAATAATTTTTTTTTTTTTTAAAGTTTTAAAAACAGTTCATTTTAAATAGAACAAATTCTTAAATAAAAGTATTGCAAATGAAAGTTCCATAGGAACGAAATATTTTATAGCCACCAGTTTTAACTGGTGGTAATATAAAACATCAAATTTTTCAAAACCTCCAAACCTGAGTGTAAAGCCTTTGGCTTTACACTCAGGTTTGGAGGTTTTGTGTATAGCATTGCGCTTTTTTCAACGGGTTAAAACCCGTTGTTACAAAATGCTTCGTTCCTACGGAACTAACTTGTTTCAGTTTCATGTTTTCAGTTTTTAACATTTTTTCCGAAATATTTCCTTTAGTTAAATTAAGCGTATTTTCTTTTTCTGTAAAAATTATTTGCCAATGCAAAAGCAATGATTAACACAATAGGTAAACCAATATTGATGAATTGCCAAAACAGTTTTTCTTTTTTAATTTTAGCTTTATCTAGCAATCGCAAAGTAACTTCTTTGCTGCGCACTTCTATAATTCCACTGTCATCGCAAAGGTAATCTACACAGTTTAAAATAAAGCGTTTGTTGCCAAACTCTTGGTTTGCAAAACGGTCGTAACCTAATGGAAATACTTGTCCTTTACTTGCGCTATATTGATTTCTGATTACATCGCCATCGGCTATCACAATCATTTTATTATTTTCAACTTTGTTTTTAAAATCCAATGCAGGATTTTTAGTTTGATCGAACGTGTATTCAAAACTGGAAGAAAATTCTCCTTCTAAAAGCACTGCTAAAATTTTGTTTCCACCAGTTCTAAATAAATTTGGATCTGGCTCTAATCTTGCCATTTCAATGTCGACCCTCGCAGGTGCTGGTACCGAACGAGAATATTGAGAAGAAGCCAACAACACCGTTTTATTGATTTTTTTATTTGGTATGGTATCAATACTTGCTGTAAACTGAAACCAAATGGGATCCACACCACGAACTATTGGGTGCGAGCTAGTAGGAGGTACCACGGGAAAATACATCCAAGGAAGCAATTTTTGTTCTGGAGTTCCGTTTTTCATTCCACTTAAAACCGGAATGGTATTACACTGAATATCCTGAATAATATTATTATTGATGCGCACACCAAATTTGTAAAATAGATCGTCTAATCCTAAGTTATATGCAATGGAATAATACTGAGGCGAATTGCGTAAACTATCCATTTCGGCCAACTGATTTTCAACCAACCAAATTACTTTTCCGCCATGCATTACGTATTGGTCAAGTTTAAATTTATCAAAATCACTGAAAGGCAAAGTGGGTTTTGGAACAATGATTCCATCGTACTTATTTAACTCCGAAGGTGGAACTGCAGTTAAATCTACATCATCTATTTCATAATATTTTTTAAGTTCCGTTTTACCATCTATGATATTCCATTTATCTAATTCGCCATTTCCTTTTATAAATGCAATTTGTTTCACTGAATCAATAGTAACTAATCGCAAAGCATTCGCTATTTCATATTCTAGTTGTTCAATGGAAGTATTTAAAACTGCTTCTGGTGCTTGTCCAAATTGACTTTTTAATAAATTGACAGGAACTTTTCTACCACCATAATAAACTACTGCACCGGGCACAATTATTTTTTGACTAAAACCATCTTCTTTCTTTAATTGAATGCTGGTGGCTTGTAAGCCAATTTCGCTTAGTTCTTGTAAAATATCGGTGCTTTGTTTAGTAGTTGTATTGAGTAAAGGATCAATGAATTCATATTGAATATTATTGTTTGAAAGAATTTTAAATTCATCCAACATTTCTTTGGTCGCTTTTTGCAAGCGCTTGAAACCTGCAGGAAAATCGCCTTCCAAATACACTTTTATTAACATGCCATCTTTTACTTTTGCTGCTAAATTTTTGCTGGCTTTGGCCAATGTATAACGTTTTTCTTTGGTTAAATCTATCCTAAAAAAGAAATTGCTAAAAATTGCGTTTAGCAAAATAATAACTGCTAATACAATGATGAGTTGTAAGTATGATTGTTTCTTTTTGTTCATATATATAGTTGAAAAAAGGAAATGTAAAATTAAAATTTACGTGAGCTAAAAACAGTTTTTGTAGCATAAATAAATACCACAATAAAACTGATAAAATAAAGAATATCGCGGCTATCAATAACGCCACGACTAATGCTTTGATAATGCGCATTGATTCCCAATCCTGCAACTAAACTATCCCACGCACCAAATAATTTAAAGTCGGCAATGAGTTCAAATAAATTGTAAAACAAGTAACATAAAATCATGCTAACAATGAAAGATACAATTTGATTGTCGGTAATTACCGATGAAAACAAACCAATGCTTACAAAGCAACTTGCCAAAAAGAACAAGCCAATATAAGAACCCCAAGTAGCTCCAACGTCCATGTTTCCTGAGGGTGCGCCTAATTGGTAAACCGTATAAAAGTAAATTAAACTTGGAATCAAAGCAAACAATACCAACACCACTCCAGCAAAATATTTTGCTAAAATTATTTTTAAATCACTAATGGGTTTGGTGGTTAAAATCTCAATGGTTCCGTTCTTTTTTTCTTCGCTAAATGTGCGCATGGTAATGGCTGAAATTAAGAATAAAAATAACCAAGGTGCCAAAGTAAATAAAGTATCTAAATTGGCATAAGCCATGTCGAAAACATTGTTATCGGGCAGTACCCACATGAATAATCCTGTAGCTATTAAAAACACAATGATTACTACGTAAGCAATCAATGAGCTCAGGAAACTGCGTATTTCTTTTTGAAGTATTGATATCATTTAGTTGATAGTTGATAGTTGATGGTTGATAGTATTAAAAATTATTTTTATTTTTTTTGCTCATTGCCTTTTGCCTATTTAGTTAAACTCTGAAACACTTGTTCTAACGAGCTTTCTTCCAAATTCATACTTAAAATTAACCAATTATTTTCTGCTGCTTTTTGAGCAATTTTTTCCCTAATATCTTCTTTAGCAGTAATGGTAAATCCATCTTTTGTGGCTAACACTTTTAAATTTTTATCAATGCCTTTGATGCTTTCAATAGTTGGAATATTTTTAAACTGAACCGAAATAATATATTCTTTGCTAAACGATTGTTGCAGCTTTTCAATCTTGTCATCTGCCACTATTTTACCACGATTAATAATAATTACTCTATCACACATGGCTTCTACTTCTTGCATAATATGGCTCGAAAGTATCACTGTTTTATTTTTACCAATTTCCTTAATTAAATTTCTTATTTCACTTACTTGATTTGGATCTAAACCACTGGTTGGCTCATCTAAAATTAATACACTTGGGTTGTGAATCATGGCTGCTGCTAAGCCAACACGTTGTTTGTAACCTTTACTTAACTGACTAATTTTCTTTTTGCGTTCCAAACTCAATCCTGTTTTTGAAATCATTTCTTCAGCTGCTTGGTTTGCACCATCGGTAATTCCGTAACTATTGGCTATAAAAAGTAAAAACTCTTTTACATACATGTCGGTATAAAGCGGATTCAGTTCAGGTAAGTAGCCTACTTCTTTTCTAATGGCTATGCTGTTTTCGTTTATTTCAGTTCCATTTATAAACGCTTGTCCGCTAGAGGCAGGAATATATCCAGTTAAAATTTTCATGGTGGTTGATTTTCCCGCACCATTTGGTCCCAAAAATCCTAGTATTTCGCCTTTATGCGCTTCAAAACTAATACTGTCAAGTGCTTTTTGGCTACCGTATATTTTTGTTAAATTAGTTACTTTAATCGTCATGCTTTTGTTTTACAAAGGTCAGCGAAAGTAAGAAAAAGGTTGGTTTCATTTACAACAAAAAAGCCTCTTATTTTTATAAGAGGCTTTTTTGAGTTATTCTATTATTAATTTCTGTATAACAAAACCTACATTGCTTTGAAGTTTTATAAAGTAAATTCCCTTTGGAATCTGTATTTCCGTGAGGTCTAATTGAATGTTTTGTGTTTGTTTTTCTGGGATTTTATTCAATACTTCTTTACCCATTATATCAAATATTTGAATGCATGTAATATTATTTTCACTTTCAATATTCAATAAGTTTTTTGCAGGATTTGGGAATATTTTGGTGGTGTTTTCTGCTAATTCTTTAGTAGTGGCAGCAGCTGAAATAACAAAATAATTGTTTAAATACATGGTATCTAAGTCGGCAGGATAAAAATAAGCAACATTATAAGTGCCTATCTCTGCAGTTGGTTTCACATTTAATCGAACGGTTGCATTTGCATCATCTTGTGCCGTAATATTTACAACTTCAATGTC
>JBIILW010000050.1:0-9762 GCA_044338265.1 Bacteroidia bacterium
AAAATGGTTGGTGGATTGGTTTTAAATTTAGTATATGGCGAACCAATGATGTATACATCTTTCACCTCATTTCTTTTTGCGTATCTATGATCAATTGAATTAATGAGCATTGGAAATGGATTTAATACTTCAAAAATGCTATCTTTAAAAATGATACCATCAATTTCGTTTTCAACGCTTATGGAATAAAAGCCAAGTTTAGATTTTATATCAATAATTAAATTAATCCATAATTCATAAGGATATGGAGACGAATAAACACTAAAATTAGAAATGCTGATACTTTTACTTTCAATTCCATATTTATAAAATTTTATAGTATTGTTTTTGGCAGTAGTTAAGTGAGTGTTTTTGCCACGTATTCTTAAATAGGTGGATTGCCCAATATTAAATCCTCTTGAATTATCTGTTGAATATAATCTTGGAATAATGGTATCAGCATCTGGAATTGATATGCCGCTTATTAAATTTATTGGTGCGTTAATGGTATTTGAAATACGTAAAGAAAAATAATGTGGGTTAGGAATTGTACTCGAAATAGATACCGTACCTGTAATTACGGAATCATTTACTACATTTTGATTTGAAAAAATAGCATCTTTTGTAATAGCACTATTATATACAAAATCAATGGTGTTTACTCCCGTTAAAAAAGCTGTGTTTTTCCCTGAAACAGTAACTGAAAATATTTGTCCGGCTACAGCTTTGTTTGGACTAATGGTAACGCTTTGTGCAAATAAACAAAGGCTAATTGCCATAAACAAAATGCTGATAGTAATTTTAGTTTTCATAAATATTTTTATTTAAATGATTTAGTAAAAGTAAATATTTATTTATTAATATTTTCATAAAAAATAGAAAATTAAAACCTATCTGATCTAATAGATAGCGTTTTTTCTAGAACTTTCTTTCAAAAATCCTTTCCAATTAATTATAAAAAACACAAAAATTTATTTGTATAAAAACACTGTTTTTTAACCTATTTTTTTAGCTCCATAAAGCAATTTTAAATTCCCAAAACGAGGTTTATTTCTAAAATCAAGATTTTAAAGTGGGTTTTGTTGAAAACTTTACAAAATGGGTTATTCACGGTTTGCGCCTTAGGTAACTGCGACATTGTTAATTTCTTTTAAGCAAAATGTGAATATAAAAAAAGCTCATTTATGCACAAAAGTGGAGGAAAGTGGAGAAAAGTGGATTTTTGTTTTATTTTTACAGCGTTGTAAGAAAATAAAATGATAAACCTACACGGAGAATATGAATGTAAAATAGATGCTAAAGGCAGGTTGATAATTCCTGCAGCATTGAAAAAGCAACTTCCTGTGGAGGCTAAGGATTCTTTTTTTATTAATCGTGGTTTTGAAAAATGCTGTGTCATGTATCCCGCAAACGAATGGGATAACATAGCCGGAGAAATAAATAAACTGAGTGATTATATAAAAAAGGAAAGAGAATTTAAACGCTACTTTTTACGTGGAGCAAGTAAATTAGACATGGATACTGCAAGTCGTGTTTTATTACCAAAACCATTACAAGAGTATGCAAACCTAAAAGGCGAAATTGTTTTGTTAGCCTATGGCAATAAAGTAGAAATTTGGAGTAAAGCAGAGTATGAAACCATGCTGAATGCCGAACCAGAAGACTTTAGTGCTTTAGCTGAAGAAGTAATGAGCAAACGTAGTAACAGTGAACAATAGGCAATAAGCAAATTGAAACAAAAAAACTAACAACTATCAACTAAATGTACCACAACCCAGTCATGTTAAACGAATGCCTTGAAGGATTAAATATAAATCCTGATGGAGTTTATGTGGATGTTACTTATGGTGGCGGTGGACATAGTAAAGCTATTTTAGATAGGTTAAGTAAAAAAGGAAGATTGATCGCATTTGATCAAGATGAAGATGCAAAACGTAATTTGATAAACGATGATCGTTTGATTTTTATAGATCAAAATTTTGAGTTTTTGAAAAATCATGTACAATACCAAGGTTTTGATAAAGTAGATGGTTTATTGGCTGATTTAGGAGTTTCATCTCATCAATTTGATATTGGAGAACGCGGTTTTTCTATTCGTTTTGATGATGCAGTTTTAGATATGCGCATGAGCCAAAGTCAGCGATTAAGTGCGCATAAAGTAATTAATGAATACAAAGCAGATGCTTTGGCAAATGTATTTTATAAGTATGGCGAGCTGCACCAATCGCGCAAACTAGCAGCCGAAATTATTGCGGCACGCACCGGAAAAGACATTGAAACTGTAGGTGAGTTAAAAGATGCATTGAAAAGTTCAGCGCCAAAGTTTAAAGACTTTAAGTTTTATGCGCAAGTTTTTCAAGCCATCAGAATTGAAGTAAACCAAGAGTTAGATGTGTTGGAGAAAATGCTTTTACAATGCGGAAGTTTATTAAAACCAAAAGGACGATTGGTGTTCATGAGTTACCATTCGTTAGAAGATAGATTGGTAAAAAACTACATGAACAGCGGTAATTTAATGGGTGAATTAGAAAAAGATTTCTTTGGAAATATCAATCGTCCATTTAATCCATTGAATAAAAAAGCAGCTGTTGCCACCGACAAAGAACAAGAAGAAAATAACAGATCACGAAGCGCAAAATTAAGAGTAGCCGAACGATTATAATTAAGCTAAACTATCAGTGAGCAATAAAATAATAACTGGCGATGAGCCTGAAATTAAAGAAGACAAAAAGCCCGACACTTCCCAAATTGAAGGTGCCGTAAAGCGCTTGTCCGAGATTGATTTCAAGCTAAATGTAAACATGTTTTACAATCAATTGCCATTTATAATATTTTGTTTTTGTTTAATAGGAGTGCTTATTTTTAGTAGTCATAACAATGATTTATTGAATAAAAAAATTGATAAACTATCAAAAGAAAATAAAGAATTAAGGAATGAGTACATCATTATTTTAAGTGAAATAATGAATGCCAGCAGACAATCAAATATTGCTGAAAAATTAAAAGAATACAGCATTCAAAACAGAATAGGAAAAGATACAAATTATGTGAAGGAAGCAGTTGTTCCTCCAACAAAAATAACAATTGAGTAAAAAAATGGCAATTAACGCACGCAAAACAATTCTATTTCGCACATTAACCATATTTGGTTTAATGCTTGTGTTTGCTTGCGCAATTATTTATTATGTTTATAATATTCAGTTCAATGAAGCTAAAAAATGGAAAAAAGAAGCCGCTGAATATTCAATCAAAAAACAAAAAATAGAAGCCATTAGAGGAAATATTTTTGACTGTAATGGTTCATTACTTTCTACTTCATTACCTATTTACGACATTATTATAGACGGCACCGCACCATCATTTTCGGTAAAAGATACTTTTGATAAATACATTGATTCATTGTCGTATTGCTTTAGCAATGAGTTTAATGATAAAACAGTTAGTGAATATAAAACCATTTTTAAAAGTGTAAGAAGCAACAGAAATGGATATTATTTTTTAAAGAAAAGAGTAAGTCACCAGCAAATTTTACGAGTAAAAAAATTCCCCTTATTTAGAATTGGAAAAATTACTGGCGGTTTAATTATAAAAGATAGAACAACAAGGGTAAAACCCTTTCAATCATTGGCATTTAGAACCATTGGTTTTGTAAATGAAGAGGCTAAAAAGTTTGTAGGATTAGAAGGTTTTTTCAATGATTATTTATCTGGAAAAAATGGAGTTCAATTAACCCAAAGAGTTTCTGGTGGAGTATATGTTCCAATCAATAATGAAGAAAAAGAAGAAGCTGAAAATGGTTGCGATATTATTTCAACTATTGACATCAACTTACAAGATGTAGCACAACAATCGCTTTTAAAAGTATTGCAAAATAACATGGCAATGCGTGGAACTGCTATTTTAATGGAAGTAGAAACTGGTGAAATTAAAGCCATTGCTAACCTTACTAGAAAAGTTGATGGTACTTATGAAGAAAGTTTAAACGATGCCATAAGAACCAGAATGCAGCCGGGCTCTACTTTTAAATTAGTAACCATGATGAGTTTGTTAGACAATGGTTTTGTTACTCCAGCAAGCGTTGTAAATGTAGAAGGTGGCAAAGCAATGGTTTATGGCAGGTTGGTGGAAGACTCTCACAGTTACCTAGATTTAAATATGCAACAAGCTTTTGAAATGTCATCGAATGTGGCTTTTGCAAAGCAAATAGCTAAATACTACGATAGAAATCCAAGCTTGCATTATGAGTTTTTAGACAAAATTGGTTTGAACAAAAATTTGAATTTACAAATGTTAGGCGCGCAAGCTCCAATATTTTTAAAACCTAAAAGTAATCAATGGAGTAAAAGTGATTTATCGGCCATTAGCAGAGGTTATGGAATTTCGTTAACCCCTTTACAAATACTTACAGTTTATAATGCCATTGCAAATAATGGAATAATGGTAAATCCATATTTTGTTAAAACAATCATGAAAGCAGGAAAGGTTGAAAAAGAATTCAAAACGCAAATTTTAAACAATCAAATTTGTAAACAAAGCACTGTTTCTCAATTAAAAAACATGATGGAAGGTGTGGTAAAAAATGGCACTGCTTATAATAAAGAAAATGCAAATTTACCATACACATTTGCTGGTAAAACAGGTACAGCAATTATTCAAAAAGGGGAAGATTTTTTTCAAGGTGGAGCCAAGGTCTATAGGGCTTCTTGGTGTGGTTATTTTCCTGCCGAAAAACCAAAATACAGTTGTTACGTAGTTGTTATTCGTCCGCAAGGAAGCATGATTTATGGCGCACAATTGGCATTACCTGTTTTTAAAGATTTGGCGAATAAAATATATGCAACCACTACCAATATTCATAAAGATGTAAGAGAAACGTACACTTCTTTTTCAAACGATTTGCCACAAGTAAATAAAGCATATAAAGATAACGTAAAAATTATTTTAGATGATATAGGAATTTCATCGCATTTAGAAAATGATTCCATCAATGACATGGAAACAAATTGGTTGAAAATTCAACAAAAAGACAATGCTTTATCACTATTTCCTATAATAAATGTTGCGAAGCAAATGCCAGACGTTAAAGGAATGTCGGCTAAAGATGCCACTTATTTATTAGAAAGTAAAGGTTTAAAAGTAAGTATCAATGGATTTGGAAGAGTAAAACAACAATCTCTAAAGGCAGGTTCAGTTTTAAGTAAAGGTTCAAAAGTAAATTTAATTTTAGGATAGTTTTATGGCAAAAAAATTAGCACATCTTATTCAATCAGTTCAAACTATTTCGGTTCATGGAAACATGGAGAATGAAATTTCTTTGCTTACTTATGATTCTAGAAATGTAACTGCTGATGCTGTATTTTTTGCTATAAAAGGAACGCAAGTTGACGGTCATAATTATATTACTAATGTAATAGAAAAAGGCTGTAAAACCATTGTTTGTCAGGTTTTGCCAGTTGAGTTAAATTCGGAAATTACATTTATTCAAGTTTCAAATACCAGTGAAGCAATGGCTTTAATGGCAGCTGAATTTTATAATCATCCTTCTAAAAAATTAATATTAGTAGCGGTAACAGGAACCAATGGAAAAACCACTGTTGCTAGTTTATTATTTAGTTTGTTTCGGAAGTTTGGACATCATGTTGGTTTACTTTCTACTGTTCAAAATCAAATCAATGAAACAGTCATTCCAAGTACGCACACCACCCCTGATGCCATTAGAATAAATGAACTTTTACAACAAATGTTGGAAGCCGGTTGTGAGTATTGTTTTATGGAGGCTAGCTCACATGCCATTGACCAAAACAGAATAAAAGGATTGCATTTTGCAGGTGTATTATTTACCAATATTTCCCACGATCATTTGGATTATCATGTAACATTTGATAATTATATAAAAGCTAAGAAAAAATTATTTGACGATGTAAATGATGATGCATTTGCACTAACCAATAAAGACGATAAAAATGGCATGGTTATGCTTCAAAATACCAAAGCCACTCGTTATACTTATTCATTGAAATCAATGGCCGATTTTAAAGTAAAAATCATGGAAGCCGATTTTGATGGAATGCTTTTAAACATGAATGGTGACGAGGCTTGGTTTAGATTAGTAGGGGAGTTTAATGCGTACAATTTATTAGCAGTTTATGGTGCAGCATTTTTATTAGGAAAAGAAAAACAGGAAATCATTACACTTTTATCGAGTTTAAGTTCAGTAAATGGTCGTTTTGATTTAATAAAATCTACTAATGGAATTGTTGCAATTGTTGATTATGCACACACACCCGATGCGTTAAAAAATGTACTTGCCACCATTAATGGTGTAAGAACAAATAATGAGCAGTTAATTACTGTAGTTGGTTGCGGTGGCAATAGAGATGCTGCCAAAAGACCAGTAATGGCAGATGTTGCCACTAAGTATAGTAACAAAGTAATTTTTACTTCTGATAATCCAAGAAATGAAGATCCTGAAATTATTTTAGACGAAATGCAAAAAGGAGTTGATCCTGTTCATTATAAAAAAACATTGAGAATCACAAACAGAAAAGAAGCAATAAAAGCTGCTGTTGGCATGGCCAATAAAGGTGATATAATTTTAGTAGCAGGAAAAGGCCACGAAACTTATCAAGAAATAAATGGCGTAAAACATCATTTTGACGATAAAGAAATATTGAAAGAAATGTTTGAATTAATGCAATAAATAAAACTTAAAAACTAACCATAAATAAACAACAAGATTATGCTGTATTACTTATTTGATTACTTAGATAAAACCTTTAATTTCCCTGGAGCGGGAATGTTTCAATACATTTCATTCAGAGCGGCTATTGCCATTATTTTATCGTTAACTATTTCTATGGTTTATGGTAAAACGCTCATTGCAAAATTACGTAGTTTACAAGTAGCTGATGAAATTCGTGATTTAGGATTGGCAGGTGAAAAAGCTAAAGTTGGTACACCAACCATGGGCGGTTTAATAATTTTGGCTGCTATTTTATTGCCTACATTATTATTCGCTCGAATCAATAATGTATATATAATTTTAGCGGTAATAACTACTATTTGGTTAGGTTTAGTTGGCTTTTTAGACGATTATATAAAAGTTTTTAAAAAGAACAAAGAAGGTTTGGCTGGCCGATTTAAAATTGTTGGTCAAGTTGGAATTAGTGTAATTATAGCAACAACTTTATACTATAACCAACATGTAAAAACCAAAGAATTTTATAAGCCACAAGATGTTACAACAGAATTTATTCAAACCAATCATTTAACTCAAACTGTGATTGATGGACAAATCATGTATTCGCAAGATGAGAAGGCAACCACCACCACAATTCCTTTTTTTAAATCAACAGAATTTGATTATAAATATTTGTTAAGTTGGATTTGGGATGGGTTTGAAGAGTATAATTATTTATTGTTTTTAGTAGTAGTAACTTTCATTGTAACTGCAGTTTCAAACGGTGCAAATATTACAGATGGAATAGATGGTTTGGCTGCGGGAATTACCGCAATTATTGCGCTGGTATTAAGTCTTTTTGCTTATGTAAGTGGCAACTTGGTTTTTTCTGAGTATTTGGGTGTAATGTACATTCCTAACCTTGGCGAAATGGTAATTTTTGGTGGCGCATTGGTGGGAGCTTGTGTTGGTTTTTTGTGGTACAATGCATTTCCTGCACAAGTGTTTATGGGCGATACTGGTTCATTGTCGTTAGGCGGAATCATTGCTGTTTTTGCCATCATGGTTCGCAAAGAATTATTGATTCCAATATTATGTGGCGTGTTTTTAATTGAAAATTTATCGGTGATTTTACAAGTGTATTATTTCAAATACCAAAAGCGTAAACACGGTGTTGAGTTTGCCAAAGCAAACCGACTTTTTAAAATGTCACCCTTGCACCACCATTATCAGAAATTAGGTTTCCATGAATCAAAAATTGTAACCCGTTTTTGGATCATCGGAATCATGTTAGCCATTGTTACCATTATTACTTTAAAGGTTAGATAATAATGAAATTTTGAATGTTGGATGTTGAATTTTGAATTAATTGAAAAACAATAGCTAAATATAAAGTACTATCAACTGACAACTAACAACTGACAACTAACAACTGACAACTGACAACTAAAATGAAAAGAATAGTAATACTTGGAAGCGGTGAAAGCGGAACTGGTGCAGCAATTTTAGCTAAGAAAAATGGCTTTGATGTGTTTGTGTCGGACAAAGGTGCTATTCCTCAAAAATACAAAGAGGAATTGCAACAGCATGCCATTGATTTTGAGGAATTACAACATACTGAGGCCTTGATTTTAAATGCTGATGAAATCATAAAAAGTCCGGGAATTCCGGATAAAAATGAATTGATTCAAAAGCTACGTTCTTTGAATATTTCTATTGTTAGTGAAATAGAATTTGCATCTCGATATACCAATGCTTTTATCATTGCCATTACTGGCACAAATGGTAAAACAACTGTCACATCATTGGTGTATCATTTATTACAAAAAGCGGGTTTAAACGCGGCTTGCGGTGGCAATATAGGCGTAAGTTTTGCGCGTTTAGTCGCTGAAAAAAACTACGATTATTTTGTATTAGAAATTAGCAGCTTTCAATTAGATGATATGCATGCATTTCATGCAAATATTGCTGTACTTACTAACATTACACCCGATCATTTAGACAGATATAATTACGATATACAAAACTATATCAATTCAAAATTCAGAATTACACAAAATCAAACTAAAGCCGACTACTTTATGTATTGTGCCGATGATGAATTAACAACAAAAAACTTGCAACAGTCAAATACAAACGCACAAATGGTTCCATTCTCGTTTAACCCCAGTCTTGCAGCTGGGGCAACTGTAATGGATGGAAACATATACGTGCAAATTTTAAACAATCAATTAAACCCATTCACCATGTCAACAAAACAACTTGCTTTAAGAGGTAAACACAATACCTACAACTCATTGGCCGCTGCCTTAATTGGTAAAGCGCTAGAAATTAAAAATGAAGTTATTCGCGAAGCGTTAACCGATTTTAAAAACGTAGAACACAGATTAGAAAATGTAGCTACAGTTGATGGAATACAATTTATTAACGATTCAAAAGCTACCAATGTTAACGCTGCTTGGTATGCATTAGAATGCATGGACAAGCCAGTAGTTTGGATTGCTGGCGGAACAGACAAAGGCAATGATTATACCATGCTGAAGGAATTAGTGAAAGACAAAGTGAGAATGATAGTTTGCATGGGATTAGATAATTCAAAAATTCATGAAGCATTTGGGAAAGACGTAGATTTTATAGTAAATACTACCAGTGCTAATGAAGCAGTTTTGGTTGCAAAGCAATTTGCAAAAACTGGCGAATGTGTATTGTTATCGCCTGCGTGCGCATCGTTCGATTTGTTTAAAAACTACGAAGAACGCGGACGTATGTTCAAAAACGCAGTAAAAAGCTTATAGTAAAAATAATTAGTTGGTGAGGACTCCAACCATGTACAAATAATAAAAAAATAATAAAATCGGGATTTTAAAGAGTTTGCTTGCACAGACTTTTTATTTTCCCTTTGGTGTTATCACCAACCGAAAAGTAAAAAAATAAAATAAAACATGACCATTACCCAATTTTTGAAACCTAAAGGCGATAAGGCCATGTGGCTCATCATTTTGATGCTGTCGTTGTGGGGTTTGTTGGCGGTTTATAGTTCGGTAAGTTGGTTAGCTTATAAAAACCAAAGTAGTGCTTTTTTGTATTTATTACAGCATGGTTTT